>JAZOMD010000001.1:0-3242 GCA_045653745.1 Eubacteriales bacterium
GATAGTAAGGTCTACTATCTCCTTGAGCTTCTTGGAGGTGGTTGCAAAGTTGATTTCAAGACCGAACGGGTCAACGCTTCTGTCAACGTATCCGAGGTCCTGAGGAATTCTCTGGTTGAATATAAGACGTCCGTAGGTAGCGTCTATGATAGCGCTCTTCTCAACGCCGTCAATAACCTTGGTAACTCTTACCTTGATTGCCGCGTGGATACCGAGTCTCTTGTTCTCGTACGCCATCTCGACCTCATTGAAGTCACGGAAGACTCTGCCCTCACCCATCTCACCGGGGTGGTCGATGGTAAGGTAATACGAGCCGAGGACCATATCCTGCGAGGGAACGGTAACAGCCTTACCCGAAACGGGCTTAAGAAGGTTGTTTGCAGAGAGCATAAGGAAGCGCGCCTCTGCCTGAGCCTCGCTGGAAAGCGGAACGTGAACCGGCATCTGGTCACCGTCGAAGTCTGCGTTGAATGCAGGACATACGAGGGGGTGAAGCTTTATTGCTCTACCCTCAACGAGGATAGGCTCGAACGCCTGAATGGAAAGACGGTGAAGGGTAGGCGCACGGTTAAGGAGAACGGGATGCTCCTTGATTACGTACTCGAGTGCGTCCCAAACCTCGGGAGCAACCTTATCCGCCTTTTTCTTTGCGTCTCTTATGGAGTTAGCCTTCTGAGTCTCGATAAGGCGCTTCATTACGAAGGGCTTGAAGAGCTCGAGCGCCATCTCCTTAGGAAGACCGCACTGGTAAATCTTAAGCTCGGGTCCTACGACGATAACCGAACGTCCCGAGTAGTCAACTCTCTTACCGAGAAGGTTCTGACGGAAGCGTCCCTGCTTACCGCGGAGTATCTCGGAGAGCGACTTAAGAGGTCTGTTCGACGCACCGGTAACAGGCTTACCTCTCTTACCGTTATCAATAAGAGCATCAACGAACTCCTGAAGCATACGCTTCTCGTTTCTGATGATGATTTCGGGCGCGCGCATCTCAAGGAAGTGCTTAAGACGGTTGTTTCTGTTTATAACTCTACGGTAGAGCTCGTTAATATCGGATGCGGCAAATCTGCCTCCGTCAAGCTGTACCATAGGACGTATATCTGCAGGGAGAACGGGGATAGTATCAAGTATCATCCACTCGGGACGGTTGCCCGACTTTCTGAACGCCTCTACTATCTCGAGTCTCTTGATTATCTTTATTTTCTTAGGTCCGGTTGCCTCTGCGAGCTTTTCGCGAAGCTCCTTCGAGAGCTTCTCGAGGTCTATCTCGGCAAGGAGCTCACGGACAGCCTCCGCGCCCATTCCTGCCTTGAAATCGTCCTCGTACTTCTCTCTTGCGCTCTTGTACTCGGCGTCGGTAAGAAGCTGCTTCTTCTCAAGAGGAGTGTTACCGGGATCGATAACAACGTATCTTGCAAAATAGAGAACTCTCTCGAGAAGTCTTGTGGACATATCGAGAACTGCTCCCATTCTCGAGGGAAGCGCCTTGAAATACCAGATGTGAGATACGGGAGCTGCGAGCTCGATGTTACCCATACGCTCACGGCGTACCTTCTTGGTGGTAACCTCTACTCCGCACTTCTCGCAGACCTTCCCCTTAAAGCGTACTCTCTTGTACTTTCCGCAAAGACATTCCCAGTCCTTGGTCGGGCCAAAGATGCGCTCACAGAAAAGTCCGTCGCGCTCAGCCTTCAGGGTACGGTAGTTTATAGTTTCAGCCTTGGTGACCTCGCCGTGAGACCACGAGCGAATCATATCGGGCGATGCAAGACCTATCTTAATCGAATCAAACGTATTTTTATCCATAGATTGATAGTACCTTTCTATTGCAATTCGGTATGCCCGGCGCCCGAGCCCTCACGGGCAGGCGCCAAGCTCTTCTCGGCTTATTCCTCGTCGAACTCGTCCTCGTCGCCCTCGTCAAAGGCGTACTCCTCTTCGTCCGCAAAATCGCCGTCGGAGTCTTCGTCATCGAACTCTCCGTCATACTCCTCGTCGCTCTCGTCCTCGGAGTCTTCCTCTCTTTCCTTATCGACGTGGCGCTCCACCTCATCAATGCTGTTGAAGCTGGGAGCATCATCCTCGCCGAAGCCCGAGAGATCTATCACCTCTCCTGCCTCGTCAAGCACGCGCACGTCAAGGCAAAGAGCCTGAAGCTCCTTAACCATAACCTTAAACGACTCGGGAATACCGGGTGTAGGAATGTTCTGACCCTTAACTATTGCCTCGTAGGTCTTGGTACGGCCGGAAATATCGTCCGACTTAACGGTGAGTATCTCCTGAAGGGTATACGCTGCGCCGTACGCCTCGAGTGCCCAAACCTCCATCTCTCCGAAACGCTGGCCGCCGAACTGCGCCTTACCGCCGAGGGGCTGCTGAGTTACGAGAGAATAAGAGCCTATGGAACGGGCGTGAATCTTATCGTCAACGAGATGGTGAAGCTTGAGGTAGTACATTATACCGACAGTTACGGGGTTATCAAAGGGATCACCGGTACGACCGTCGTAAAGAGTAACCTTACCGTCGATAACCTTAAGGTCCTCGGTCTTCATAAGGCTGTGAAGCTTCTCGTCATCATCAACTATCGACTGGTCTACGCGCTGAAGGTCAAGCTTACCGTCCTCGCGAACGACCTCCATAAATACCGCCTTACCGCGTACGCTCTCGTCCGGGCGTATATCACGGGTGTACTTCGCACGGCGGAGAAGCTCGAGTATGTCGCTCTCCTTTGCACCGTCGAATACGGGCGTCATTATCTTTATGCCGAGCCTTCTGCACGCGATACCGAGGTGCACCTCAAGCACCTGACCGATATTCATACGCGAAGGAACGCCCAGCGGGTTAAGAACGATATCAAGAGGAGTTCCGTCTGCAAGGAAAGGCATATCCTCGGGGGGAAGTATACGGGATACGACACCCTTGTTACCGTGACGGCCTGCCATCTTGTCTCCGACGGAAATCTTTCTCTTCTGTGCAACGTAAACGTGAACAACCTTGTTTACGCCGGGAGCAAGCTCGTCGGAATTGGTACGGTCATAAATCTTTACGTCAACTACGACGCCGTACTCGCCGTGACGCATCTTGAGCGAGGAGTCCTTAACCTCGCGCGCCTTCTCACCGAAGATTGCGCGAAGAAGTCTTTCCTCAGGGGTAAGCTCGGTCTCGCCCTTGGGCGTAACCATACCGACGAGAATATCGCCGGGGCGCACCTCGGTACCTATTCTGATGATACCGTCCTGGTCGAG
>JAZOMD010000002.1:0-10459 GCA_045653745.1 Eubacteriales bacterium
AATACCTTCTTTAGAGCTAAATTAATCTTAGCTTTTTCTTACTTTTTGAGTTCTTCTCAATGTGTTTCTTTCTTAACGAGATTTACACAAACTTGTGTTTTCTAAATCTTTCGTGTTGTTCAATTTTCAATGAGCAAGTGCTCTCACCGAAGCGGAGCCTTTATATTCTATCACAATGGAAAGAAAAAGTCAAGCCTTTTTTCAAAAAAAATATTTTTTTTAGAATTATTGGTCATTTTATATAGAATAATTAAGAATAGGAGGTGTTTTTATGGCATCTATCGTAATAAGGACTATTATTATTTACCTACTTTTAAGCTTTTCTTTAAGAATTATGGGAAAACGCCAAATCGGCGAGCTCGATATTGCAGAGCTAGTTTCCACACTTTTAATATCGGAGATTGCTGCAATTCCCATTGACGACCCCGATATTCCTCTGCTCAACGCTATTATTCCTACCCTATTACTTATTTCAATCGAAATAATTATTTCAAGCGTGAAAAACAAGTCCGAAAAGCTCAAGCGCGTGGTGGAAGGGACGCCCTCTTATATTATATATAAAGGAAGACTTTTGCAAAAGGAGCTATCGGAAAACAGATTATCGGTAAACGAGCTTCTTGCAGAGCTACGCTCGCAGGGGGTAACCGATATTTCAGAGGTGAGCTATGCGATACTCGAGCAAAACGGCACGCTCTCTATCGTCAAAAAAAGCGACTCTGCGCCTGCGCACACTCTCGTTATAGACGGTGAGGTTTTGCGCGCTCCGCTAACTCGCCTCGGCTACAACGACGCCTGGTTAAATAAGCAGCTGAAAGGTGCGTCGCTTGAGCTTAAGGAAGTATTTTTAATGACGGTTACAGACGAGGGGAAGCTCAATTTCATAAAGAAGGAGCGCGATGTATGAAAATAAAAATTTTCGCCGTATGTATTTTTCTGTTTACAATATCGGCAGTAACGGTGAACACTCTCATCATTGAAAGGCAGATTGAGGACACGAAATCAAAAATTTTCTCTCTTGACCCAAGCGATAAAAGTGCGCTCGAGGAAGCGAGAAAAACAGAGGCTCAGTTCAGAAGAAGGATTCCCTATATAAGCCTCACCGTAACGCACGACGACCTGACTGTTATAGAGCAAGCCTTTGCGGAGCTGGTTGCTTACCTCGAAATCGGCGACACCGACGGCGCGCACGTAACGAAAAACCGCCTTCTTGACTCTCTCGAGCATCTCGGGCGGTTATCGGGTTTTAATATTGACGCTATTATCTGAATTCGGTCATATCAGCAAAATACGCTCCGTCTCGGACTATCGAATAATACTCCGAAAGAAGGTCGCCACGCGACAAAATAGAGGTATTTTCTTTAAGCGCTTTTATAGCATATTCGGGATTAAGGAAGCTTGACGGGTCGGCAGAGAGGACGAGCGAGAGGTGTATCTCTCCGTCGGCAAAGGACGCCTTGGCAGATTTAATAAGAGGGCGGATATCCACGAGCGCTTCACCGCTCTTTGTACTTTTCATTATCTCGACCGTCTCGGCGTTAAGTACTCTCTCGCACTCGCGCGCAAGCTCCTCGTTGGCGCCGTCGGTGGTTATTCTGACGCTATACGAAAGCCACTTAAGATCGGTAAATTTACTTTCGGGATAATAGGCTTCCACGACCTGCATATCGGCCGTCATATTGGCATTAAGTCGAGCCATAGCCTCGGAAGGGTCGATGCGCTCGACGAGGCGCACGTCCATAAATTCGATATAGCTCTCGGTTCCTATTGAAAGGGGGGCTGCAAAAACCATCTTAGGCTTCGGATTAAAGCCTTCGGTATACCAAAGCGGAAGGTCTGCACGAACTATAACCTTATTCATAGTTCTCACAAGGTCGAGGTGGGAGATATACTGAAGCGCACCCGTCTTAGTGAACTTCACACGCAAAACAAGCTTTTCGTTATTCACTTGCACCATCTGTTTTCACCTCCGAGCTTGTTGGCGCCGCAACCGCTGCACATCTCGCTGCAAGCAGGAGTTGTTTTAGCCTCGTACGCCTTATCGCGCTCTCTCTTCAAGAAAGCCTTGGTAACTCCTATGTCGATTATATCCCACGGAAGAACCTCGTCGATGCCAAAGCCGCGAGTGGTATAGAACTCGGGGTCAACGCCTGCGCCCTCAAAGGCTGCTATCCAACGCTCAAAGTCAAAATACTCGTCCCACGCATCAAACAGTGCGCCGTTTTCAACGGCGAGGGCTATTGCAGGGGCTACCCTTCTGTCACCTCTTGCGAGGACTGCCTCGATAAAGGAAACCTTTGCATCGTGGTAGGCGTACTTTATGCGGCGGTCGGTTATATGGGCGCGCAGGTGCTCCTGCTTTTTGAGAAGGGTTTCATAGGAGTCCTGCTTTTCCCACTGGAAGGGTGTAAAGGGCTTCGGAACGAAGCAGGAAACGCTGACGGTAACGCCTATCCCTCTCGGGCGCTCGGGCTTCGGGATAGCGTGATACTCGTTGATAACGCTTTTTGCAAGTGCGGCAATTCCTTCGATATCCTCGAGAGTTTCGGTAGGAAGACCGTTCATAAAATAAAGCTTTACGTTGCTCTTTCCGCCCTTAAAAGCGATACCTACAGAGCGCATCAAATCTGCTTCGGTAACGTTTTTATTGATTACGTCGCGAAGGCGCTGTGTTCCTGCCTCGGGGGCAAAGGTTATTCCGCCCGTTCTTACAGAGGAAACCTTCTTCATAAGCTCCTCGGAAAAGCTGTCTATTCGCAAAGACGGGAGCGAGAGGCTCACGCGCTTTTCGTCGGTCCACGCAAGAAGCGTGTCGGTAAGCTCGGGAAGGCGCGAATAATCGCTGATGGAAAGCGAGATAAGCGAAATTTCGTCGTAGCCCGAATTATCGTAGAGGCAACGCGCCTGCTTACAGAGAGTCTCGGGAGATTTTTCTCTTATGGGTCTGTAAACCATTCCTGCCTGACAGAAGCGACAACCTCTTATACAGCCGCGATATACCTCGAGCACTATTCTGTCGTGCACGGTTTCGATATAAGGCATAACGAGCTTTTCGGGGTAAGGCGCTTTATCAAGGTCTTTAACTATTCTTTTCTTAATTTTTGCAGGGACGTCGGGATAAAGAGGCTTATACTCCTTTATCGTTTTGTCGGCGTTATAGGAGACGTCATAGAGAGAGGGGATATAAACGCCCTCGATATGCGACGCCTCGCGAAGAAACGCCTTCTTCGTATAATTCCCCTCGCGCTTCATTTTCGTATAGAGGTGAGCTATTTCGAGAAGGACCTCCTCGCCCTCGCCTATATTTATCAAATCAAAGAACTCTGCTATCGGCTCGGAGTTATATACGCAGGGACCGCCGCCTATGATTACGGGTACGTCCTCTCCTCGCTCGCGCGCCCAGACCGAGAAGCCTGCCATTTTCATCATAGCAAGCGCTGTGGTATAGCAAAGCTCGTATTGGAGAGAAAAGGCTACGAGGTCAAACTCCGAGAGAGGGTCTCCGCTCTCCATTGCCGTAAGAGGAATAGAATACTCCTCCATCTTCTCCTTCATATCCGTCCACGGAGCGTAGACTCTCTCACACCAAACGTCCTCGTCCTTATTGAGGACGTCGTAGAGTATGCGCACGCCGAGATTGGACATTCCTATCTCGTAGGTATCGGGAAAGCAGAAGGCAAAGCGGCAGCCCACGCTGTTTTTATCCTTTATTACGCTGTTATATTCTCCGCCCATATATCTGCCGGGCTTGGTGACCGACTTAAGAACGGAGGATAGATTTCTTTTTTTCATTTCGTTTTCCTTGTTTATTCCTCGTTATCTCTGATAAGCGCGCGCTTCGACACGAAGCGGAGCACAACGCACCACGCTATGTGCCAAAGTCCGAATACGAGCATAGGCACGCCCTTGATTCCGAGAATCGAAATAAGGAGCGCAAGCGCCGTACCTGCACCCATCGCGTAAAGCTCGGAAACCCTGAGTCTTTCGACGAGCTTCTTATGCCTCTTTGCGGCAAGAAGGGCGCTTATTGCGTTTATCTTCTCTCCGTAGGTTACTATTTCCGCGCTCACTCTGCCATAGAGCTTCTCCTCCTCAAGCTTCGGAGAGAGCTTTTTCATTACGCGAACCGAGTCTGCACCTGCGGTGAGGGTTCTGAAAAGCTCGTTTGAAACATTGGGGTCTCTCGTGTATACAAGCGGAGTAATTCCCTCCTCTTTAAGAGAGGGGAGCAGCATAGTGAATTCCTCGGAGAAGGAATATCTGATGTAGAATTTTGCGTACACCTCTCCGTTTTCGGAAGCGTACATAATCTTAGTTGTATCTATTCCCATCTCGGAGGTCTGTGCACCCTCGGGAATAGCAACACCGTGACGGCGCATATACGCCTCGGTGCCTGCAGAAATACGGCTGCCGCCAACGTCTCCCGAGAGTCCGTCCGTCTCTATTTCGGGATTTCCGGCAGGGGCGTGACGAACGCGGTTATCGAGGGCGCCTGCAAATATAGCGGCAAGAGGACCGCCGACGACGGAGAAAAGCGAGCACATCTGGCGCATAGCCTTCTCCATATTATCTCTGTCACCGTAGAGCATAAATCTCTTGAGATTGACATCATCGGGGCCAAATATCTCGGTGTCGTCAAAGGCGATTACGTCAACCTTCGAAAACTCGTCGTATGCGGTCTCGCCGACTGCTGTTGTATCCTCACCGACTATCGCTCTCTGCGAATCGCGGTATGCTATTTTATAGGAAAGGATAGCAAAGGTGGGCGATGCGAGCATCAAAACGAAGGTAAACACCGACGCTGCGGATATAAGCCCGTCCATAAGGAAAAGCGCAACGCTGCCCGAAACGAGCGCCGCTCCGAAGGAAACTGCAATCAGCACGGCACTTCTCGAGGTGGTCTCAGAGGTTTTTGCAGTGCTCTTAAAGAAATCGGTGATAAAAGATGCGCGGAAGAAGCGCGCGAGAACCGATTTATACTCGTCGACTATTCCGTCAAGAGCCATATTTTCCTCGGGGAGCTCTCTTGTCATTTTCTTATCGAGAATCTGCTTTTCGCTATTCTTCGATATAAGCTTAAATGCGGTGAAATCTGCGTCGGTACGGTAATAGGACGCAAGAACGGTGGCAAGCGCCATAACCGAAAACAGAAATCCGTACATAGGATAGCTGGGCGTATTTCCGTTACCGAGAAGTGCGGCAAAGTACAGGGTCAATGCCGTAAATGACACGGGGAGCATAAGCTCGGGGAGCAATTTTCCGAGCACGAGATATTTAAACGCCCTCACAAGCTCGGGCAGAGAAAGCGCAAAGGTAACTGCCGCCGCAAGATAATCAAGCACGGCGGGGGTCACGGGGGTTATGGGCAGGGAGAAAAGAGTTTTTCCGAATGCACCGAAATAGTAAAAAATCTCGAAGGCAAGAAGCGCAAGCGAGAAAAGAAGCGTAGCGCCAAGACGGATTTTTACCGACATAAGGGTGTCAAGGAATCTGTCCTTAAAGCCGTCACGCTGTATCGGGAGAGTGAACTCGCCCATAACCGATGAATCGGCTCCGTCGCGTGCGCCGGCAGGGTTGTCCTCGACGGGCTCACACTCGGAAAAGTCAACCATATGCGAGTCTTCCGAATCGGGGTCGGGAAGCTCGTATTCCTTTGCTTCGACCTCGGGTGACTCGGGTTCAACCACGGGAGTCTCTTCGACTACGACGGGGCGCGAGAAAAGACTGTTAATTTCTCTTTGCTCGTCCTCGAGAGTGCGCTCGGCTTTCTCACTTTCACCGCCTTCATTCTCGGAAAACTTATAGACGTTAAGAGTATCCGACGAGTCGGGCTCCGATGCTCTTGACATATCTACGATTACAGCACCTTCAACGTCTTCTTCAATTTCCGCAGTCGGGTCTACTGCCGGCAACTCCTCGGTGACGGGCAGGTCTGTCTGCACCTCGCTCTTTATTCCAACAGGACGGGGGCGAGGATCGTTTTTCATTCTGTAATTTTCGCTTGCATCTGTAAAGCGAGGAACATAGGTCGTCCATATTTTAGCAGACTCAAATCCACCGACGATACGCTCTTCCTTTTCCGCCGCATCAAAAACGTCAAGCGTAGCAGGAGCCTCCTCGCGCTTTTCGAGGACCGGCGCCGCCGAGGGCTCCGGGTCGGGCTGCTTTACGAACTCGAAAACGAGATCTGCTCTTTTTTTACCGAATTCAAACTCGACGGGTTCGGAGTCCTTGTTCTTAGTGCCGAACTCAAAATCTTCCATTAGCTTACCTCCCCTTTCTTGCTTCTCTGCCTTGCCGCTTCCGCAAGTATGACCGCCGCGGCGCAGGAAACGTTCATCGAATTAACGCTTCCATAAAGAGGTATGGAAACGGTAAAATCACATTTTTCCTTAACGAGCCTTGAGATACCGAAGCCCTCGCTACCGAGAACGAAAGCGCTCGGGCCTGTAAGGTCGGCATCGTAATAGGTATTGCCACCCATATCGGCGGCGTAAAGCCAGAGACCGCGCTCCTTAAGCTCGTCGATAGTCGAGGCAAGGTTAGTCACCTTTGCAACCATCACGTGCTCAACGGCACCTGCAGAAGCCTTGGCTACCGTAGAGGTAAGACCTACCGCGCGGCGCTTTGGTATAATAACTCCGTGGACTCCAAGGCACTCCGCACTTCTGATAATTGCACCGAGATTATGGGGGTCCTCGACACCGTCAAGTATTATGAGGAACGGTGGCTCGCCCTTCTCCTTTGCGTAATCGAGAATTTCGTCTACCGAGTAGTAATTCCTTTCCGAAGCGACTGCCACAACGCCCTGATGGCGCGTGCCCGAGGACATATAATCGAGCTTCGAGCGCTCTGCTTCGACAACGGGAATTTTCTTCTCCGATGCCATAGCGATTATCTGATTAAGAGAGCCCTCGCGCTCTCCGGACTGAACGAATATTTTCTCTATATCTCTCGTACCCGAAAGCAGCTCGCGCACGGCGTTTCTGCCGCTGACGATATTTTCGTCGGGCTCTCTGTATTCCTTTTTAAATCCGGCTTTTTTATGTCCGTTTTTTCTGTTTTCCATTGAACTTATCCCCTCATAAAGAAGATTTTTTGTTATTCCTTCGTGCAAGCGCACGCGCGTATAATTCACGCATTATATATTATTATAACATATATTTTTGCATTTGTACAGTAGGTTCCGAAAAAAATAGCGCGCATTATTTTTAGCTTATGACTTGACAAAAAAGGGGGTTAAGAGTATAATGATATTGCATTATCGCGGAGGTAATTTAAATGCAGAATACGGCGGTAAAAAGGAGCTTCACGGAAGGTCCTTTGTTCTCTAAAATATTTCTATACGTAGTACCTATTATCCTGACGGGATTTCTCCAGCTGTGCTACAATATGGCAGACCACGTTGTAGTCGGAAAGTTTTCGAGCGACCCACACTCGCTGGCGGCGGTCGGCTCTACCTCTGCTCTCACGGCGCTGGTCATCAACCTCGTTCTGGGAGTTGCGGGCGGCGCGGGAGTTGCCGTTGCTCAAAGCTACGGAGCAAAGGACTATAAGCGTCTTGAGCGCGTAGTGCACACGTCGATGGCGTTCTCGATTATTATGGGAATAGTCTTTATGTTCATCGGTCTTTTCGTGACCTCTCCGGCACTGCGCCTTATGGGTACGAACGCCGACATTTTCCACGAGGCCGTGGTCTATATGCAGATTATCTGTCTCGGTATTCCTGCCACAGCGATTTTCAATTTCGGCGCAGGTATACTGCGTTCCATCGGAGACTCGCGTTCACCGCTCTATATTCTCGCATCAACTGGAATAATCAACGTAATCCTTAACGTCGTTTTCGTAGTATTCTGCAATATGACAGCGGACGGAGTCGCTCTTGCTACCATTATCTCGCAGTATCTTTCCGTCGTTGCGGTAGTCTATATACTCATACGCAGAAAGAACGAAGTTTACGGATTAAATATAAGAAAGCTCGGAATACACTGGGGCTCTCTTTCACAGATGCTCCGCTTCGGTGTACCTGCCGGAATCCAAGGCGCGCTATTCTCCTTCTCGAACGTAATTATTATGTCTGCGATAAACACCTTTCCTCCTGCTGCAGCCGATGCAAAAACGATAGCAACAAACATTGACAGCATACAGTACACCGTTCTCAACAGCTATCACGTCGCAACAATGACGATTTGCGCGCAGAATTTCGGTGCAAACAGGATAGACAGAGTGAAAAAAACGCTCTTCTACACGATAATTCAAACGACGGCTATCGCTATTTTCCTTGCAGTCGCTATTCTTCTGTGCGGAGAGGCTGTACCGATGCTGTTCATCAACACCTCGAACCCTGCAAAAGACGAGATACTTCTTTACTCAATGCAGATAATATCCGTCACCGTTCCGCTTTACTTTATCCTCGGTATCGAGGAGGCGCTCACCGGTGCGCTCCGCGCTCTCGGACGCTCGATTTTGCCTATGATAATAGCGGTTGTCGGTATTTGCGGAGTGCGAATTGCTTGGATAATTTTTGCCGTACCTACCCCGCGCTTCCATTCTCTTACGGGTGTTTACCTCTGCTACCCTATCTCATGGACCGTTACGCTTTTAGCGCTTCTCGTGCCGATACTTCTCATTTTGAGAACCCTCTCGAAAAAGGCAAAGTCAGAAAACGTATAGGCGTGCTTTCAACGCAAAAATAAAAAAACAAAAAGGATTTGGGTTCTCCAAATCCTTTTTGTTTTCGAGTCCGTGGCAAAAATTAGTCAGCTCTTTCTGCTCTCTTTGCTGCGAAGCACTCGCTGCAGAATACTGCCTTACCTTCGGTGGGCTTGAAGGGCACTTGGCACTCCTTGCCGCACTCTACGCAGACTGCATCGAACATCTCTCTTGCACCCTTCTGCGCATTCTTCTTAGCGGCACGGCACTCTTTGCATCTGGAGGGCTTGTTCTCAAAGCCTCTGGATGCATAGAACTCCTGCTCACCTGCGGTGAACACGAACTCATTGCCACAATCTCTGCACTTCAATGTCTCGTCCTGGTACATGTTTCACTTCTCCCTTTAAAGGTTTTATAATTTGCCCCGAGACGGATTCCAACCGACGCCTTTGTAAAAACCAACGCTCTCCCTTAAGCTACCTTGGGCATAATAACTATTTAATTTTCCCCCGCCTCACGGAGCGCGGTGCGCAGCCTGCGAAACAGGCGCGACTTGGCATTATCAACCGACTTCGCATCCTTGCCGACAAGACGTGCGATAGCAGCCGTCTTATACCCCTGCATATGAAGTAAGAGCACGCGATACTCGTAATCCGAAAGAAGGGTGCGCGCGCTTTTCATCAGCATCTCAACCGTCTCGCGCTCCACTATGCTTTTCTCTATGGAGTCCGAATCGGTGAGGGCATCCACCTCATATTCATCCGAGCCTGCCAGGGTCGGAACGGAGCGAAAGAAATCCACGAGCCTATGGTGTACGCATATACGGGCGTAAAGACCGAAGGTTACCTCTGTCTGCTGAAGGTCGTACCGCAGCACAGCCGAATGAAGGGCTACGCAAGCCTCAGCAAAGCACTCGTCAAAATCGCCGGGCGAAACCGAAAAGGCGGAAATTACCTTCCGCATCATCGGTGTATAGAGCACGACGAGCCGGGAAAACGCCTCATCATCACGGCTACGACAGGCTAAAATCAAATCACGGATATCTTCACTGTTCTGAGATTTCATAACTAAAATCTTCCATTATTATATATTATAAATGCACATTCATTTTTTGTCAAGAGTTTTGTTCTAAAAATTTAAAATTTCGCAAAAAGATTGTATAAATTCCCCTAAATACGATATGCATTTATTGTTCATTTTGCTATTATTTTGTTAATTTTATGATAAATATTCTATTCTTCCCGTTGCGGCAAAAAAGACACCGCGGTACACTCCGTCGGGCTTGGTTTCAAAATTTCTTCTGATCATTTCAGCCTCTGCAAGAGAATTAACGGTAAGAGAGGTCTTCATCATTTCTCCGTAGGAGTCACTCGCCTCCATAGTTACCCTATATCTTTTGTTCTCCGTGGTTTCGATATACGATCTTATCGACGCGCCGCTCTTTGAAAGCGATATATGCTTTATCGCCGAGCGAAGGCTTCTTTCACGGAAGCCCTTATCGAGCGTATCGTAAAGCTCCGAGGCAACCGAGCGTCCTTTATCGGAAATCATATAATATTTTTCACCGTCGATTTCATCAAAGAGAAGATGCCCCGAATCCGCAAGCTCACGCAGGCTCTGCTCGTAGTCGAGTGAAATATCGTTCGTATTTTCTTCTATTATACGAAGGACGGTGGTGCCTTCTATCGGATAACGTATATTGTCAAGCAAAAAGAGCAAAAACACCTTAAGGTCGGTTATGGTATTCAGCCCAAATTCCTTCATTTTTTTCATAGCTTAGTCCTTACCTTGAATAATTGTTCCCCACCGT
>JAZOMD010000003.1:0-2064 GCA_045653745.1 Eubacteriales bacterium
GAGCGTTTACCTCGTATCTCCCGAGACCGCTGCTGCCTCTGCGGTGGCAGGCGTGTTCACCGACCCGACCACCCTCGGTAAGGCTCCCGTTATAGATATGCCCGAGACCTTTACCGTAAACGATAACCTTATCGAGCTTCCCGCCTCTGTCGAGGAAGCACCCTCGGTAGTAGTTGAGCGCGGTCCTAACATCAAGCCTATTCCCAAGGGCGAGGAGCCTATGGCAGACCTTGCCTCGGAGCTTATCCTCAAGGTTGGCGACAATATCACCACCGACCACATAATGCCTGCAGGAGCAAAGATTCTTCCTTACCGTTCCAACGTTCCCAAGCTCTCCGAGTTCTGCTTCACCGTATGTGATAAGGACTTCCCCGAGAGAGCGAAGACCAAGGGCGGCGGAGTTATCCTCGGCGGTCAGAACTACGGTCAGGGCTCGTCGCGTGAGCACGCGGCTCTCGTTCCCCTTTACCTCGGAGTGAAGGCTGTTATTGCAAAGAGCTTTGCGAGAATACATATGGCGAACCTTATCAACTTCGGCATAGTTCCGATGACTCTGGAGTGCGAGGCTGACTACGACAAGATTTCCGAGGGCGACAAGATAAGAATAGTCGGCTTCCGCGAGGCTATCGCTTCCGGTGAGCGAGCATACCTTGTAATTGAGGGTTCGGACGAGAAGATTCCTCTCGTTCTCTCCTTCTCCGAAAGACAGAGAGAAATTCTCCTCGCAGGCGGCACTCTTAACTATACTAAGAAGCAAAAGTAAACCAAAATTTACATTTGGGGGCAGAAAATGAACTTCAACTTTAAAATTGACGCCTCTCTTTCCGACGGAGCCGCGAGACTTTCCTCTCTTCTCGGCTTCGGTATCGGAGAGGGAATAGAGGTTGTAGCCGTAGAGGGTGAGCGCCGCGGTGTTTCGCTTCTTGACGGTAAGGCTACCATCTATTACGACAAAAAAAGCTACTTCTTCCGCGCTCTCGGTCTCCTTGTGGAAAATGCAAAAAAGAGCGACAGCTTCGATATTACCGAGGACGGATTTTTTGTGGACCTCGGCGTTATGATAGACACCTCGCGCTGCGGCGTGCCTACGGTAAAGGCGCAGAAGAATATGCTCGACTATCTCGCCATTATGGGTTACAGCAACGTCCAGATATACATCGAGGACACCTTCGAGCTTCCCTCGCGTCCTTACTTCGGTTATATGCGCGGCAGATACACCCGAGACGAGCTCCGTGAGATAGACGACTACGCAGACGGCTACGGCATTGAGATTATCCCCTGCATAGAGTGCTATGCACATATGGAGAAATATCTTATGTGGCCCGAGGCAGGTCCTATCAGAGATACCGCGTCGGTTCTTCTCGCGAGAGAGGAAGCTACCTTCGAGTTCGTCGAGGAGCTTATATCCACCATTTCGTCCTGCGTCAGGAGCAAGAGAATACATATCGGAATGGACGAGGCGTGGGATATGGGCCTTGGCAGATTCCTCGATAAGCACGGCTACGTGCCGCCCTTCGATATATTCAACGAGTATATGGAGAGGCTTATAGCCATTACCGATAAATACGGTCTTAAGCCTATGATGTGGTCGGATATGTACTTCCGTATCGCAAGCGGCGAGAAGGCCTACTACGAGGAAAGCACGGTTATTCCCGAGGAAGTTAAGGCGAAGATACCGAAGAACGTGGCGCAGGTCTTCTGGCACTACGGCGAGAAGTATCACTGCGACGAGTATATGCTCGAAAAGCATGCCGAGCTCGGAAACGAGATTATCTACTGCGCAGGCCTTTGGGGCTGGGTAGGACATTTCCCCGAGCATAACTACGCATACGACTGCACCGAGTTTGGCTTCAAAGCCTGCAGAAAGAACGGCGTGCGCGAGGCGATGACCACCATCTGGACCAACGATAACGCAGAATGCGACCTCTTTGCAAACCTCTTTGGACTCTCCTTCACCGCAGAGCTCGCTTACGATGCGAGTGCCGATAAGGAAAAGCAGATAGCGAGATTTGAGGCGTGCACGGGCGCAAATTACGACGCCTTCTACGCAATGAGCCTTTACCA
>JAZOMD010000004.1:0-24726 GCA_045653745.1 Eubacteriales bacterium
GACTGGCAGGTCAATTCTATTATATCACAAACGGAGGATTTTTCTCATCGGTTAACCTTTTTGGAACCACGCGACTATCGCGTGGTTTTCGTTATACAATAAAAGCGGAGCAATAAACTCCGCTTTTGCTAAATATATCAATCTTTTTTATACAGAATACAGTATCTACTTTCAGCAGACTTCATTGGATCATCTAGTTCTGATTCCCAATCTGTTGTTTCGTGTGTAAATACAGCAAACCAACTCATTGAATTGTCAAATACATATAAATCTTCTGGTAAAATTGGATTTGGATTATACATGCCCTGTTCAGCTAATATATATCCTTCAAACCATTCTTTTTCAATTAATTTTGCTAAGTCATTAGCATTAGACTGTGCAACAAAATTCCTTATATTTTGTCCATCAATGAAAAGTTCTGCATAACACGGAACATTTTCGTCTTCTGACATAAAAAGCACAGGTTCATCAACAGTTGATAAAAAATCGAGTGCTTCACGAAAAGAAACTCTGGAATATTTTGACGATATTTTGTCCCACATATACGATTTATTATAGAAATCTATATCTACAGCTTCATTTCTTTTTCTCATACCATCAATGAAATCTTTGAGTTCAACTTGAAACTCATGCCAAGACATAACAAAATTCTCTATAAAACTTTTTCTAATTTCCTCGTTGTTTACAAGAAGTAATATTTCCATAGCAAAGCACCTCCTTAAGTACATTATAAAGTGTGTAATTTAAAAAGTCAATACCGTAAGTATAAATCCCCTCAATTTACAGATACTAACAACGTACCTTAAAAATAAAGGAGCTTTTTGTATATATATGAAAGCAACAGGAATTGTCCGTCGTATTGACGATCTCGGACGAGTTGTTATACCAAAGGAAATACGAAGAACTATGCGCATAAAAGAGGGCGATCCTCTTGAAATTTATACAGACAGAGAGGGCGAGGTTATTTTCAAAAAATATTCGCCCATCGGAGAGATGCAGGGCTTTGCAACCGATTACGCAGAGACGTTACAGAAAACCTCCGCCTCCCCCATTTTCATTTGCGACAGAGATGCGGTTATCGCGGTTTCGGGCGCCTCCAAGCGCGACTATCTTGAACGGAAAATATCTCGCGGCCTCGAGGAGATAGTAGAATCCCGTTCGCTATACGTACGTGGAAGTGGGCGCGAGCCTATTGCGATAATAAACGACGGAGGCGCGCACTACGTAAACTGCGCAATGCCCATTCTGAGCGAGGGAGATATAGTCGGTTGCGTTGTGTCGGCGTGGCAATACGATCAATCAACGAACGATAAAATCTCGGACGAGATAGAATCAAAGCTAGTTCAGACGGCGGGAATGTTCCTTGGAAAACAACTCGAGGGATAAACGGAAAGGAAGCGATTTTCACTCACGAAAATCGCTTCCTTTTTTTAGAATAAAGCTTTTATCAAAGAGCCTCGCTCCAAATGGCATCGCTGCGCTCTTTTACGGTATTTGCATATTCGCCTAGCTTGTTTATCGCCTTTACAAGCTTGGGATACGCTCTCTTATCCTTCATATGTATATCGGTGCCTATTGCGCTTACGACGCCTCTTTCAAGCCAAGCACGCGCGCGCTTATCCTTAAGAATGGCACGCGAATTAACTTGAAGGCTCGCTCCGTTTTTGATCATACTCTCCGAATACGCAGAAGGATAACGCTCCGCATGTGCCATAATTACGTTTACACCGCGCTTTGTGAGAATGCCGACGCAATCGCCGTACTCCTCGCGGTAACCGGCAAACGGTAGCTCAAGAAGGAGCGTGGTCGTTCCGTTTATAAATAAACGCGACAAATCGGGCAAATTTTCAAGCCCCTCGCAAATGAGAACCTCTGCGCCAAGCTTAATCTCCGGCATTCCTGCAGGGAGCGCCTCGGAAAGCTTGCGATAAGCCTCATCTCTTGTGCGAATAAAGGACTCTACGGTATGCGAATTAGGATAAAAATGCGGCGTTGCAAATATGCGCTTAACACCGCAAGCTGCGGCAGAGGCAAGCTGCCAAAGCGTTGTTTCCACTGAATCCGAGCCATGGTCAGCAGAAGGCAGAATGTGAGCATGAAAATCTACTATATCAAAAGTCAGAGGGCGCATAACATCAGCCAATGGAAACTACTTTGCGTACTTTCCATATCTCCCGTATCTTCCGTATTTTCCGTACTTTCCGTATTTTCCACCCGAGGTCTTAAGTCTGAGTGACGAAAGAACTAATCCGAAAACGGTAGCTCCCGTTCTTTCAAGGCTCTCAAGACACTCACCGATAGCGGTAGTAATCGAATAATCCGCTCTGGTTGCTATAATATATCCGTCTATTTTACCGTTAAGCAGCATCGCATCGGTAACTATGTTGATAGGCGGAGTATCTATGAATACATAATCAAACATACCCTCGCAGGACTGAAGGAACTCCTCCATTCTCTTAGAGCCCATAAGCTGAGTGGGGTTTACGTTGGATCCGCCCGATGTAAGAACGGTAATTCCATATTCCTCGAGCTCTATGAAGTTGGGCTTCTCGTCAATTCCGGCAAGGAACTCACTGAGACCGTGAAGATTCTTGTCAAGCGAGAGGAGCTTTGAAACCTTAGGCTGACGCATATCGGTATCTACGAGGAGAATACGCTTGTCGGCAGCGTTCTGAGCAAACGCAACGGCAAGATTTACGGAAACGGTAGTCTTACCCTCTCCGGAAACCGCACTCGTAATAGCAATCTTCTTGCAGGAACTTTCGATATTGAGATACAAAATGTTGGTATAAAGAGACTTGTACGCCTCTCTGATTGCAAAGGGAGTGCCCCTGCTTACCACGCCAAGCTCAACCTCGCCGGGCTGATTCTTGCGCTTATTTTTCTTTAAAAACAAAGCCATGTCGCACCTCCTCAATTATTCTGCTCAAGTCTCGGAATAGTTCCGAGAATCGGAACGTCAAAGCTTTCCTCGAGCTTTTCTCTCGAGCGCACGATTACGTCGAAGCGAGAAGCAACGAAAACGGCAAGTGCTGTGAGAATAAATCCTATTGCAAAGCCTATAACAGCGTTTCTCTTTACGTTTTTGCTATTAGGTGCAGTAGGTATCTTTGCGTTATCAAGAAGCGTTATATTGATAGCGTATGTAGTGTCAAGCTTGTAAACATCTTTGAGAAGTTCTCCTGCTACGTCGGCAACCTGCATTGCAAACTCCGGATCTTTAGATGTCGCATAAATGTAATAGCAGGTGGTATCGTCGTTTGCGAGAGTTACGTTCATCATAGATCTGATCATACCGATATGCTCCTCGGTTATGTCGGTTCTTGCGTATTTATCCCTAAGCGCGTTTATAACCTTGGTAGCAAAAAGCTCGGTATCTATGATCTCCTGCGCGTTTGCTATCATACCCTGCATAGCTTCTATTTCACCCGTATTAATACCGGTGAACTTGTTTTCGTCGGTAGAATTTATCTTGATGAACATATATTTACCGGACGAGGTATAGGTATCAGACTTCAGAGATGAGAAGACGCCGAGAACGACTCCTGCAATAACTCCGACAATTATAATCAGCCAAAGATTCGGAAGAAAAATTTGCCAAAGCCCTTTTACTGTAATTTCATCATTTTGCTTTTTCATTAAAAATCTCCTATGTAGACCTGGGCGGTCAGCAGTTTTAATCAAAAATCAAAGAGCTGCCGATTGCGGCAGCTCTCTCTTTGCTCGATAATCAATCGGGAAGCTGCGACTTTGCGTTATGCAATTTAACGTTCTCTGCAAGCGCAGGAGTCCATTCGCTACCTAAGTAGTACGCCTTGGTCACGTCGCCCGTGTATTCGATATTCATATTGTACTTGCTACCCTCGGAGAGGAGCTTAGTAACGAAATTATTATCGTCGCGGGTAAAGTTGGTGTTCTCTACACCGTACTGAAGAATATTTCTGATAGTTACATCTGCATTGATGGAGTAGATGATTTCCATAGCACGTCTGGTGAAGTCAAGCACCACGCGCTCTTCCTGAACCTGAGTACCGTCATCCTTGTTAACGGTAACCATCTCGGTCTTGTTGGGAGAAGCGATAACGCCGAAAGCCGAGCCGTAAGCAATCTCGGGAGTAACCACGGGAGCCTCTGCTACGTTGCAGATCCACTCACCCGATGCCTCGATTTCAGCCTTAAGCTCATAACCGCCGCTAGTCTCGTAGAAATACTTGGTATTTCCGTCGTTTACAATTCCCTTTGCATCTGCTGCATCGGTAAGCTCCTTAACCGCCTCGGGAGTGGTCATCTCAAGAAGCTCGGTCTGCGCACTGAAGGAAAGCTTCTCTTCCGCGATAGAACGGTTTATAACGTAATACTTAAACTCGCCGAGTCTGCGGTTGTTGGGAATTGCAAGAGTTCCCATAGACTTGCCGTCTGCATCAACGTATTCAGCAGCGGAAAGAAGGGGTGTGGGAAGCTGCGAATTAAGCTTTGCAAATGCGGTATCCTCAAGGTACTTATCAAGAGGAGAAAGCTTGGATGCAAGAGTATCCATCATAGCGTAGTCGTTGATAAGAAGAATCTTTCCGCCGTAGGTATGATTGGTATATCCGACGGGAGCGGAGGTGGGCTTCTGATCAGCTATGCTGTTTATAACGTCTGCATAGCTCTGCTCTGCGGTAACGTCAATGTAGTGGATATAAATCTTGGTGTGGAACTTATCTGCAAAGGTCTGGTTAAGCTTGTCGTTAACCGTACGTCTTGCGATATCGTCGCTCTCCTCACCTACTATGTAAAAGTCGTAGTAAACGTCCTCTACAACTTCAGGCTGCCAATCGTAGTTTTCGAGATAATCGCCGATAACATCACCGCATCCAACGAGCGTAAAGCAAAGAAGGACTGTGCTGATAATCAGCGCTACAATTCTTTTAATCTTCATTATTTCCGAGAACCTCCGGGTAAAAAATATTATTACTATGATAGTTTACTATATTCCGCGAAAAAAGTCAAGGTCTTTTTTATTAATTAAAATCAATTAAAGAAATATGGTTGAATATGCACAAAAACCTCTCGCGATTTTTGTGCATATTAACCTTGACGTTTTTCCCAAAAAACTTAGTTGGAGAGATAATCCTTGAGCGCCTTCGAGCGAGAGGGGTGACGAAGCTTGCGAAGCGCCTTTGCTTCAATCTGTCTTATACGCTCACGGGTTATTTCAAACTTCTTTCCAACCTCCTCGAGGGTACGGGGTCTGCCGTCCTCAAGTCCAAAACGGAGCTTGATTACCGCTTCCTCTCTGGGGGTAAGGGTTTTCAGAATGTTACAAAGCTGCTCTCTGAGGAGCGAATAAGAAGCGCTGTCAGAGGGTGCAGGAGAATCGCTGTCCTCAACGAAGTCTCCAAGGTGGCTGTCCTCTTCCTCGCCTATGGGCGTTTCAAGAGATACGGGGTCCTGTGCAATCTTCATAATCTCGCGCACCTTATCCGCAGTCATATCAAGCGCCTCTGCAATTTCATCGGTGGTAGGCTCTCTGCCAAACTCCTGAAGAAGCTGACGTGCAGTTCTCGAAACCTTATGTATGGTTTCTACCATATGCACGGGTATTCTGATAGTACGCGCCTGATCTGCGATCGCTCTGGTAATTGCCTGTCTTATCCACCAGGTAGCATAGGTGGAGAATTTATAGCCCTTGCTGTAATCGAACTTTTCAACCGCCTTGATAAGACCGAGGTTGCCCTCCTGAATGAGGTCGAGGAAATACATTCCCTTACCAACGTGGCGCTTAGCTATACTTACAACGAGTCTGAGGTTAGCCTCAATGAGCTCGTCCTTTGCAGCCTTGTCACCTGCGGTAATCTGCTCTGCAAGATAAGTCTCGCGCTCGGGGCTGAGAAGCGGAATCTTACCTATCTCTTTAAGATACATACGCACGGGGTCGTCAATGGCAAGACCTTCCTGCAGGAAGAGCTTGTCAATATTCTCGGCAGGGTCATAGGAGCGTGCGTCCTGCTCTATTTCCTTGAACTCCTCGTTGTCAAGGTCGTCCGGGCTCGCTGAGTCTATATCAACCTGTATATCGTAGTCGATGTCCTCAAGAGCCTTCATTATATCGGAATTTCCGATACCTCCGTCACTCTTGGAATCAATAAACTCGTTTACATCAATCTTGTCTCTGCTCATTTTTTGTCCTTCCTTCCCTTTTAAGCCTTCCTCTTACTTGAGAGAATGGCGTTAAGTCCTTCATAAGTATTATTTGTAACAGATGTCTTTTTTCTCACGCTTTTTTTGAGTGCGTCAATACTGTCAAGCAGTACCGCCTCTCCGTTTTCGGTAAGCGACATGCGCCCTATTTTCATTCGCGCTATTCTGCCTACCTCGTCCTCGCTAAAGGCTTCGTTGACTTCCCCACTCGGGTCGCGCCCGTCTGCATAGGCGTCGCGAATGTAAACGAACACGCGCTTATTAAGCTCGGTCAGGAAATCGTCCTCGGAAAGAAGCTCTCCGTCGAAAACCTTTTTTCTGTGCTCCGGAAAGAGAAGCAGAAGTCCGAGCAGGTTCTCCTCGCTCTTTGCCACAGCAGGAGCCTTCATATAATCGGGGTTAACCTTATCGGAATATCCTATCGTGTCCTGCTTGATTTTTTCCGACTGTGCCTTCTTTCGCTTTTCGCTTTCATTACGGATAATTCTCTCTACGTCGCTCTTGACACTCTTAGGATCTACATCGAATCTCTTGGCAATAGAGGCAATGTAAACATCGCGCTCTGCCGCAGAATAAGTCTCGGAAATCAAAATTTGCGCTTCTTTGATTGCTTTTATCTTCTGCTCGGGAAGCATTATGTCATACTTTGCAAGTATGTTATCCATACTGTAATCAAATCGCGTTTTAGAGCCTACGAGAAGCGCTCTGAACTTATCGGCACCGTTAGCTTTTATATACTCGTCAGGGTCCTTCGCACCCGGAACCTTCAGTATAGTAACGTCAAGACCGACATCGGAGAGTAGCTTGATTGCACGCAGTGCAGCCTTCTGCCCTGCCTCGTCGGCGTCATAGGAAATAATGACCTTTTTGGTATATCGGCTCATCATTCTCGCCTGCTCAGAGGTGATGGCTGTTCCGAGCGTAGCAACGGCATTGGTAAAACCTGCCGCGTGCATAGCGATAACGTCCATATATCCCTCGCAGAGAATCAGCGTCTCCGAGCCTGTAAGTCTTGCAAAATTCAAGGCAAAAAGATTCCTTGATTTTTTAAAAACCGGCGTATCCGAGGAGTTTTTGTATTTAGGCTTCGAGTCGTCAAGAACTCTGCCGCCGAATGCGATCACATTACCCGAAACGTCAATTATCGGGAACATTACCCTATTACGGAACGCATCGTAATAGTTTCCCTTTTCGCTTCTTCCGCACAAAAATCCGGCAACGAGCTCGTCGTAGGTATATCCGCGCGAAAGCATAAATTTCGAGAACACATCAAAGCTATCGGGTGCGTACCCGAGCCCGAAATGCTTGATAATCGCAGGAGAAAGCCCTCTTTTGTTTACAAAATAATCAAGTGCTGCTCTCGCTCCGGGAGTGTTATCAAAAAGGCGCTGGTGAAAATACTTCGCCGCATCAACGTTCATACGGAGCATTTTCGCTCTGTCAAATTTAGGAGCTGATGAGTATCCCTGCTTTTCGTCGTGCACTATAGTAATTCCCGCACGGTTTGCAAGAAATTCAATAGCATCGGGATAATCAAGGTTTTCCCTCTTTTTTATAAAGGTTATAACGTCTCCGCCCGCACCGCAACCGAAGCAGTAAAAGCTGTTATCCTGCGGATAAACAGTAAAAGATGGCGTTTTCTCGCTATGGAAGGGACAGAGCCCTTTGAGATTAGAGCCTGCGCGCTTAAGAGACACGTAGCTTCCTATAACGGACTCTACGTCGTTACGCATAAGTACCTGCTCTACCGTTTCTTTACTTATCAAGCTCGCGCCTCCCTTCCTGTCTTTTCGTTTAAATATACGAGGGAAAACAAAAAAACACTTTTATTTTTTCAGTAATCGTACTTTTCGCCAAGAATTTTAATATCCGCCCTGCCCGAGGTAATCTCGGTAAGGCGCTTCGTAAGCTCTTCTAGACACTCCTTTTCGAGCCTGAGCTCTACCGTAACCGAATCGGTATATACAGTATCGTCAACCCTTCCAGAAAGCTCGTCAAGTGCCGTGGTAATTTTTCCGTAAGCGGAATAGCTGACCGTAACCGAAAGCTGAACGTAAATACCGTATTTTATTATTTCTCCCGAATTCAAAGCTCCGAGTGCTGCCGCGGTGTACGCACGGACGAGGCCACCCGGTCCGTGCAGCGTTCCTCCGAAATAGCGTGTAACCACCACAACGGTATCGGTACAGCCGTTTTTACGTATCGCATCAAGCACGGGCATTCCGGCAGTTCCCTGCGGCTCTCTGTCGTCAGAAAAGCGCATTATGGAATTTTCACGCAAAACGTATGCGTAAACGTGATGTCTTGCATCGGAAAAACGCTTTCTTTGCGACTCGATGAAGCGAAGAGCGTCAGCCTCGGTTGATACGGGCATTGCCGCGCCGATAAACACCGACTTTCTGTCCTCGTATCTATCCTCGCCGTATTGCTTTATCGTTATATAGCCCTGCATAGCTCACCTATTCCGTTATATATTTCGAATAAACGCCGCGTCCTCGCTCGTCAAGCACCGCAACAAGCGAAACACCTGAGTCCGTATACTCGACATCCTCTGCCGTATACGAGTCGTATATTGCGCTGAGTGCGCCCTGCTCGGAATACGGTATCAGGAGCTTATATTTTTTCTTGAATTTTTTTATCTCCGCCTCGATTTTCGAAACGAGTTCCGAAAGACCGTCTCCTTTTTGCGCCGATACGGCAACCGAGTTTTCACCGCGCGACGGAAGGCTCTCAAGAAGGTCGCATTTATTATATACGAAAATCATCGGCTTATCCGATGCACCGAGGTCGGCGACGACCTCCTCCGTAACCCTCAGTTGCTCCTGTGACTCTGTATCGGAGGCATCAATCACCACGAGGAGAATGTCAGCATACACAACCTCGTCAAGTGTAGATTTAAACGCCTTTACCAGATGGTGAGGAAGCTTTCTTATAAAGCCTACGGTATCGGTAAGAAGAACGCTTTCTCCCGAAGGGAGAAGAAATTTTCTGGTCGTTGGGTCAAGCGTTGCAAAGAGCTTGTCCTCGGAAAGCACGCCAGCACCCGTAAGAGCGTTAAGGAGCGTGGATTTTCCTGCTTTGGTATAGCCGACGAGGGCGATTTTGGGAAGTCCACTCTTATCCCTCTGCCTTCGCATTACGGCTGTGTTGTGCTCCATCTCCTCGAGTCGCTTCTCGAGAGCCGATATTTTCTCTTTAAGATGACGGCGATCCGTCTCCAGCTTCGTCTCACCCGGGCCTCTCGTTCCTATTCCGCCGCCAAGCCTCGAAAGCTCTGTACCGTGTCCCATAAGACGCGGTGCGGAATACCTGAGCTGTGCCAGCTCTACCTGAAGCTTGCCCTCGCCGCTTACCGCGTGGAGAGCAAATATATCGAGTATAAGCATACTTCTGTCGATAACGCGCACGTCGGAGCCTATATCCGACTCGAGATTCCTTATCTGCGCCGCAGTGAGCTCAAAGTCGAAAATGACGAGAGAAATTCCCTCGCCTGCGCATATATCCGCGATCTCGCGCACCTTTCCGCTTCCTATGCAGGTACGCGGATCAAAAGCATCCTTCACCTGAAGGACGCGTGCAAAAACCTCACCGCCGGCGGTATCGAGAAGCCTCTCGAGCTCGTCAAGACTGCGCTCGCATTCCGGAACGTCGGAGCCGCGCTCGGCGATACCTACAATTATAGCGAGATTTTTTACAAAATCACTACCGTTCATATTACCCTCACAAAGCGTACAAGAAACAAAAAGAGCGAGGGATACACTCCAACGCTCTTTTTATGGTACAAAGATTACTTCTTGTTGACCATTGCAAGACGCTTCTTGAACTTGTCAAGACGGCCGCCTGCATCAACAAACTTCTGCTTACCTGTATAGAAAGGATGGCAGTTGGAGCAAATTTCAACGTTCATATCGCCCTTAACGGAATGAGTCTGAACGCTTGCGCCGCAAGCACATCTGATGGTAGCCTCTTTGTATTCGGGATGAATTCCAGCCTTCATTTTCACACCTCTTTATTTTTGGGATTATTTCAATGCACTATATTATAACACATAATTTTATCTTTTGCAATACCTTTTTACAAAAAAACTAAATCTTTTCTTCAATTTTTTTGCGAAGTCTTGACATTATCTTCTTTTCCAGCCTCGAAATGTAGCTTTGCGATATGCCGAGCGCGTCTGCAACCTCTTTTTGTGTCAGCTCTCGCCTGCCCCCGAGCCCGAATCGCAGCTCTACTATTATCCGTTCTCTTGGAGAAAGGCCTTCCACCGCAGACCTGACTATCCGCCTCTCCTCCTCGTCCTCCATAGCACGGCTTACGGTGTCTGCCTCGCTACCGAGAATATCCGAGAGCAAAAGCTCGTTTCCGTCCCAGTCAACGCTAAGCGGCTCGTCTATTGACACCTCTCTGCGCCTGCCTGCGCTTTTTCTTATATACATAAGTATCTCGTTTTCAATACAGCGAGAAGCATAAGTCGCGAGCTTTATATTTTTATCTCCGTTGAAGGTTGATACAGCCTTCATCAGTCCTACCGTTCCTATGGAGATAAGCTCCTCTATGCTTGCGCCCGTGTTTTCAAAGCGCTTTGCTATATACGCAACGAGGCGCAGGTTGTGCTCTATCAAGGTATCCTTGGCGCTCTGACTCTCTATATCACGTATCATAACCTCTTCCTCGTCCTGCGAGAGAGGGGGCGGAAGCGTTTCGCTACCATTTATATAATATACCTTGTTTGGAAAAAGAAGCAGCCGCAGCCTTTCGAAAAAGCGGCGCAGGCTTCGCTTAGATTTATTTTTTTCTCGCATCTCTTATTACCGCAGACGGCACGAGCACGTCAAAGCCGCCATAGCTCCCTTCCTCCTTATCTATTGCCACGGTAACCGAAATCGGCTCAAGCGCGCCGTCCATCACCACGCACACGCCGTCGGTGCGTACCCCAGTCAAAACGTGAGTCGTTCCACCGCGCGAGATGGGGATAAGCCTTATGCGCCGTCTTTCCTCGCGCGAAAGCAGGTCGGGGTCACGGAGCGATACTACGCTTTCGGGAAATAAATCCCGTGCGGCACTTTCCTTAATAAGCATAACGGGGCGCATATCCATCGGGTCTATTGCGAGGTTTCCGCTATCGACGAAAGCCTCCGTGCGCAGAGTCTTTCCGCAAAAGCAGACCTCTATCTCAACGCTGTCCTCGCCCTCTATATTAGAAAAAAATGATACTATCATCTTGAATACTCCTATCGAAAAAAGAACTATAACCGAAAAGAAAAGAATCTTTCCGTTTGCGCTTCCACCCGAATTTTCAAAAACGCCGCCGAGGTATCTGTCGAATATTCCGAAAAGGAAATACGCGCCTCCCCCGACCAGCGAGGAGAAAATCAGAAAGGAAAATATGAACTTTAACCGTCTTGAAAACCGCACGCCTCTTGATACAGTCGCCGCCATAGCGAAAAGAGTGCCCACCGAAACAAAAATCCCGAATATCGGCTCGGGCGGCATAAACACGAGCACAACCGCGCTGCACGCCCCTACAAAAGCCGTAAGCCCTATTCTAAGGACAGACGTAGGAACTTTCGAAAAAAGAGCGCCGAAGTACGCGGCTATAAGATCGACGGTGAAATTAACTAAAAAATAGACGTCTATGTATAGAGTTTGCAAGCCGCGCCTCACCTCCCGAAACAATTCTATCACAAAGAGGGCGAATAACTTGTCGCAAATTGGAAACGGGAAATATTTTTAAATAAAAAGGATATACGGCATTGTTACACACCGTATATCCCAAAAACAAGATATTTAATTTACAAGCGACTCGATTACGTCTGCTGCGTGCTCGAGGTAATCTCCTTCAAAGAGCTCTATAACGCCCTTATCGCAGTTTGCGGCAAGCTCTGGGTCGATGGGAAGGCTCGCAAGCACTCTCGTACCGTAAGACTCGGCAAGCGCCTCGATTTTGCTCTCTCCGTAGGGTCTTATAACCTTTCCGCAGTCGGGGCAAACGATGTAGCTGTAATTTTCTACGAGACCGAAAACCTTCACGTCCATAAGAGACGCCATATTAACAGCCTTTTCAACTATCATCGAAACGAGCTCCTGAGGGCTGGTTACGATAACTATACCGTCAAGAGGAAGGCTCTGGAAGACGGTAAGCGGTACGTCACCCGTTCCGGGAGGCATATCGACGAACATATAGTCTACGTCGTTCCAAACGACCTCACTCCAGAACTGCTTTACGGTGCCTGCAATTACGGGACCTCTCCATACAACGGGCTTTTTTTCGTCATCAACGAGAAGGTTAAGGCTCATTATCTCTATTCCCGTCTTGGTCTTCGGGGGGAACATTCCGAGTTCATTTCCTTCAACGCAGCCGGGTTTTATACCGAAGGACTTCGGGATAGAGGGGCCTGTGATATCTGCATCAAGTATTGCAGCCTGATAGCCTCGTCTTTGCATAGTTACTGCAAGCATAGAGGTAACAAGCGACTTTCCGACGCCGCCCTTTCCGCTTACAACACCGATTACGTGCTTGATTTTACTTGCTTTATTTGCCGGTACGAGAAGCGACTCTTTAGAGCACTTCGACTGACAATTTGAGCAATCGTGATTACATCCTGACATTTCTATATCTCCTTTTTTAATTACATACAAGTCAAAGCTATCTCGCCCTCGGATACCGAAAGCGACACCGCCTCGGGGCGGCCGTCAAATTCGTCAATGATAAGAGAGGCGAGCTTATCCTCAATACTTTTCTCGATAAATCTACGCATATTTCTCGCTCCGTATTTCTCGGAGTAGGATTTATCTGCGATATACAAGAGCACGTCCTCGCCGTAAATCAGGCGCGTGCCCGAATCAGCAAGATGCTCCCTGAGCTTTCCGAGCATTATATCGGCGATTTTTACGAAGTCGGATTTGTCGAGATGGCGGAAGGTTATTATCTCGTCGATTCTGTTAATAAACTCAGGGCGAAGGAAGGTGGCAAGAGCTCTTTCGGTCCTGTCCTTTGCTCTCTCGTCGCGACGCTCGGCAAAGCCCGAGATAGACGATGAGCTTTCACTACCTGCGTTTGTAGTCATAACGATAACGGTGTTCTCGAAATTTACACTTCTTCCCTGCGCATCGGTAATTTTACCGTCGTCAAGAACCTGAAGGAGAATATTCATAACGTCGGGGTGGGCTTTTTCTATCTCATCGAAAAGTATTACCGAATAGGGTCTTCTGCGTATTTTCTCGGTAAGCTGTCCTGCCTCGTCGTAACCGACGTATCCGGGAGGGGCTCCCACTATTCTCGACACCGAGTGCTTCTCCATAAACTCCGACATATCAAGCCTTATAAGCGACTCGGGCTCTTTGAACAGGTCGTCTGCAAGCACCTTTACAAGCTCGGTCTTGCCGACACCCGTAGGTCCTGCAAATATCATCGAAACGGGGCTATGGCTGTAAGAGACACCGGCGCGCTTGCGCTTTATCGCACGCACCACCGCGCTGACGGCTTCCTCTTGTCCTACAATCTTCGATTTTATTCTATCGGAAAGACCGCGAAGTGCACCTATCTCACCAAGAGAAAGCTCCGCGGCGGGAATGCCCGTCCATATCTCTATTACCTTATAGAGGTCGTTTACGGTAAGTCTCAAATCGTCCACTACGGGCTTTATAATTCTCTGCCTGGTCTCAAGGCGTATTCTCTCTGCCTTTATATCGGCAAGCTCCTTATAGTTTTCCTCTGTCTGTCCCTCGTGAGTCTCGGTCTTTGCCTCAAGCTTTGCGCTTATATCGTCGAGCTCCGCAAGACGCTTTTCGTTCCGTCTAAGCTCGTTAAGCTCGGGACAGGAGAGCGCCGCCTTTGCCGCTGCCTCGTCTATGAGGTCGATTGCCTTATCGGGCAAAAATCTATCGGTGATATATCTTTCCGAAAGCGTAGCGGCAAATCTTGCCACCTCCTCGGAAATTTTTACTCCGTGATACTGCTCGTAGTATTTCTTTATGCCGTTTATTATATCTACCGTATCGGATACAGAGGGCTCTTCAACCTTAACGGGCTGGAAACGGCGCTCAAGAGCCGCGTCCTTCTCTATACATTTTCTGTATTCCTTGAGTGTGGTAGCACCGATAACCCTGATTTCGCCTCTTGAAAGCGCAGGTTTCAAGAGATTTGCCGCACTCATGCTTCCGTCAGACGTCTCTCCTGCACCGGCAATATTATGCACCTCGTCTATCATAAGGATTATATTTCCTGCCGCCTTTATCTCCTTTAAGAGACCGAGTATTCTCGACTCGAACTGACCTCGGAACTGCGTACCGGCAACGAGAGCCGTGAGGTCGAGCTGCCATATTTCAAAGCCCGAAAGAGCCGCAGGCACTCTCCCCTCCACGATTCTAACGGCAAGCTCCTCGACTACCGCGGTTTTACCAACACCGGGCTCGCCTATAAGACAGGGGTTATTCTTCTGGCGGCGAGAAAGTATCTGTATTATTCTCTCTATTTCTCTGTCTCTGCCGACTATACGGTCTATTCCGCCGCGAGCCGCCTTTGCATTAAGGTTCTGGCAATAGGTATTAAGAAGCTTCTTCTCGGGAGCCTTTTCTCCCTTCTGCTTTTTTGGCGAATCCTCGCGCGAGGGCTGCGGTCTCATAGGCATACCGAATATCTCGCCGAGATTAAGGGTCGGAACCTTTCCCTCGTCGTCGGGATCAACCTCCATAAGGCCGCTCTCCATAAGTCCGTTTATCTCTGCGGACATATTCTGAATTGCCTCCTCGTCAATACCCATACGCTTTAACATATCGTTAACCGGCTTTATTCCAAGCTCCGAGGCGCAGGAAAGACAGAGTCCTTCCTGAACGGAATTCCCGTTTTCAAGCTTGGTTATAAAGACCGCAGCAGGTCTTTTTTTACATTTTGCACACAACTGAATTTTCATCTTCTTTTCCTTAAATAAATGCTATTCCGAGCCTTACTCCAAGAGACTAAAAGCTTAAGAGAAGCTCGAGAGGGTTGTAGGTGTTAAAAAACTTATATACTGCTCCGCCTTCAAAGCCTGCAAGCGCGGAATTATCCGCAAACGCCGGCATAGCGACAACTACGTCGAACACGACCGCCGCCGCCCAGGCGATAACGAAGAAGAACGCGGTCGAAAGAAGGACGCCGAGCCATCTGTTAAGGACGCCCACGGGTCCACGAGAAACGAGGCTGTTAAAGAGCAAGATTACCAAGGCGAGAGTGATTCTTGCAAGTATATACAAAACCACGAACGAAATAATAACCGAAATAAGATTTATCAAAGGAAGCGTAAGCTCCTCTGCAATCCTATCCGCAAGCGAGCCCGTCTCGGATGCGGATATTTCGTTTATGTCAATACCGAATATTGCCGCTGAAATCTTAAGAACGGTAGGCAGCTTATCCGCCGCGTTTTCCGCAGTCAGAGCACCCACGCGCTCGGTAAGAACCGAGGAAACGTATTTCGTTACCGAAGGAGAAATAAGCGGTGCGACTACCGCCTTTGCAAAGCTCGCCGAAAATCTGAACGCCGTAAATAAAACCAGAACAATCTTCAAGGGCTTTGCCGCAATTTTTACAAAACCGTATTTATAGCCGACGTACACTCCAAGGAGCACTATGCCGACGAGAATGATATCTACCGTTAAGCTCATATTTCCTCCTTTATTTCAGAACTACCGCCGCGTCCGTAAAGAGAGAGCGAAGTCTTGCGAGAACGCGCTCACTGGGAGCGACGAGCGTATCCTTCATTGCCGAATATTTGCCCGTACTTTCGTCGTAAAGCACAATCTGCGCGTCTCCACTGTTCAAGGCGGATATTCTGTAAATTGCGCCTATGCGCGTATCGGAAAGGCTCGAAACCTTCACGAAAATTCTTCTTTTCACCGTCTCGGCGGTCTTGGCTTCGACACTAGGCTTCGCGCTGACTGCCGCGAGCTCCGAGTTGCTTTTAAGCGGTATCACCGAGGAAAGAAGCAGACGCGGCGCCTCGCCCTCCTCTGCGGAAACCGTTCCCGATATATAAACCGCTGCTTCCTCGGAAAGAAGCTCGGAATACTGCTTATATTGCCGCGCGAAGACTATCACCTCCATCTCGGAGAGCCTGTCCTCGACGGAAAGAAAGGCCATCGTATCACCGTTTTTGGTGATTTTGGTTTTCTTCTCGTTTATTATGCAGGCTACCGCGACCTCGGAACGGTCCTTATATTTGCGCTCCGTGCCGTCGTCTGCGTCCTCGGCAAAGGACAGTACTATATCGGCAATAGAGTCTACTTTCAGCTTATCAACGTGATTCTTGTAGCTGTCTATCATATGACCCGAGAAATACATTCCCGAGCTTTCCTTCTCAAGCAAAAGCAGCTCTCTCATAGGATACTCGGCAATATCGGGATATTTATACCCTACCGACGGACCCGTCGAGGCTGCGGAGCTGAAGAAATCCATCTGACCTGTAATATTACTCCTCTGCTTACCGTGCTCGGACTCCACTATACTCTCGTAGACCGCGATAAGCGCACTCCTCGGCGTACCGAGCGAATCGAATACACCGCACTTTATCATAGACTCAAGAGTCCTCTTATTAAGGTCACTGTCTATCATTCTCGAAACGAAGGAATCGAAGGTGGTAAAGCGCCCCTTTCTGCGCTCTGCGATAACCGCATTTGCAAAAAGTCTTCCTACGTTCTTGATAGCAAGAAGTCCAAATCTTATACGTGAGCCGTCGGTAGAAAAGCTCTGTGCGCTTTCGTTAATATCGGGCGGAAGAACCGCGACTCCGAAGCGTGCCGCATCGGCAATATACTCGCGCACCTTTGCTGCATTGTCAAGAACGCTTGTCAAAAGTGCGGAAAAATACTCTGCAGGATAATGAGCCTTAAGATATGCCGTTCTATACGAAAGAATACCGTAAGCCGTTGCGTGGCTCTTGTTGAAGGCATATTTTGCAAAGCCGACCATTTCATCGAATATCGCGTTAGCCGCCTCACGGGAAATACCTCTTTCCTCTGCGCCGTTTACGAAATCCTCGCGCTCGCTCTGCATAGCCTCGGTTTTCTTCTTCGACATAGCGCGGCGCACTATATCCGCTCTTGCGTAGGAATATCCGGCGAGCCTTCTGCATATCTCCATTACCTGCTCCTGATATACTATACAGCCGTAGGTAACGCTAAGTATATCCTCGAGCTCGGGCGTAGCATAGCTGACGCGCTCTTTGCCGTGCTTTCTGGCAATGAAGCTGTCTATTGAGTCCATAGGACCGGGTCTGTACAGCGCAACACAGGCTATAATATCCTCAAGACAGCACGGAGAGAGCTTAAGAAGCACCTGCTTCATTCCACCGGATTCAAGCTGGAAAACACCGCCCGTCCTCGCCTCGGAAAGAAGCGCAAAGGTCTTTTTATCGTCAAATGGAATTTTGGTTATATCAAAATCGGGAACCTTATTTCTGACCGCGAGCTCTGCGTCGTGAATAACCGTAAGGTAGCGAAGTCCGAGGAAATCGAACTTCACAAGTCCGAGAGCTGCATCGGTGTTCATATCAAACTGCGTAACAACGCCCGTGCCGCTATACGAGAGCGGAACGTACTCGTAGGTGGGATTCTCGGTAATTACCACTCCTGCGGCGTGGGTAGAGGCGTGACGCGGCATACCTTCAAGGTCGCGCGAAAGGTCGATAAGGCGTCTGACGTCGCTCTCGGTGGTATAAAGCTCGCGTAAATCTGGATTTGCAAGAGCGCTGTCTATCTTGTCCGATGCTGCAGGAATAAGCTTTGCCACCGTGTCAACGCGCGAATAAGGCATACCCAGCGCACGTCCGACGTCTCTCACTGCCGCTCTCGGCGCAAGCGTTCCGAAAGTGACTATCTGCGCAACACGGTCGTCGCCGTAGCGCTCCTTGACGTAATCTATAACCTCCTCGCGGCGGTTATAGCAAAAATCTATGTCAAAATCGGGCATAGATACTCTCTCGGGATTCAAAAATCTCTCGAAGAGCAAATCGAATTTCAAGGGGTCAACGCCGGTTATTCCGATGAGGTAAGCAACAAGGCTTCCAGCTCCCGAGCCACGCCCGGGGCCCACGGGTATTCCGCTTTGCTTTGCATAGGAAACGAAATCGCTGACGATAAGGAAATAGGCGTTAAAACCCATTTTATCTATAACGGAAAGCTCGTACTCCATTCTGCGAAGGTAATCCTCTTTGGGAATCTCCCCGAAGTCTATGAGTCCGAGAGAGCTTTTTCTCTCGAGCCCCGAATATGCATCGGAGCACAGCTTTTCCTTATGGCTCTTGCCGTCCTCGGGAACGAAGTCCGGCAGATGAAGCCTATCAAATTCAAAGTCAAAGTTGCATTTTTCTGCTATTTTGACGGTATTCTCGATAGCACCCTTAAAGCCCGAGAAAAGAGCCTTCATCTCGGCTGTGCTCTTAAAGTAAAACTCGTCGGTTTCAAAGCCGAAGGGTCTGCCATCGGTTATAACGTTATTGGTCTGAATACACATAAGGGTTGCCTGAGTATCGGCATCCGAGCGAGAAAGGTAATGGACGTCGTTTGTCGCTACCATAGGTATACCGTGCTTTTCACTTATAAGCTTTGCACCGTATGCCGCGCGCCTTTCGTCGTCGAGTCCGTGGCTCTGGACCTCGAGATAGAAATCCTCGCCGAATATATCGCGCATCTCAAGAGCGTAAGCCTCTGCTTCCGCCATAGCACCCGAAAGAATGAGCTGAGAAAACCTACCGGCAATGCAGCCCGAAAGCGCAATAAGCCCCTCGTTATACTCGCGTATAAGCTGCATATCAACTCTCGGCTTCGAGTAAAAGCCATCGATAAAGCTCTTTGAAACCATATAGCAAAGGTTCTTGTAGCCCACCGCATTTTTGCAAAGCAGAATAAGGTGGTTATTCGAGGAATCGAGCTTTCCCTCTTTCATAAGCCTGCTTCTCGGAGCAACGTAAACCTCACAGCCGATTATGGGCTTGACACCCTTGGACTTAAGAGCATTATAAAACTCGACCGCTCCGTACATTACTCCGTGGTCGGTGTTAGCTACGGCATCCTGTCCGTCCGCGAGTGCCTTATCGGCAATTTCGGATATCTTTGTCGCGCCGTCAAGCAGACTGTATTCAGTGTGAAGATGTAAGTGGACGAATTCTCCCATAGCTCTCCCTTCCGCGCAGTGCGCAAATTAACGAAATCTTAGTTCTTATCAAGAAGCCTCTCTCCGTATTCAAGAAGCTTCGTCATTCGGTGCGATAGCCCCGACTTCGACATAGACGCCTCTGCCGCAAGACGGGAGAGCGAATAGTCGGGATATTCAAGCCGCAGCCTTGCCACGGCGAGTAGCTCGTCCGGCAGCGAGGAGAGCAGATTTGCGTCCTCGAGCCTCTTTATGAGCTTGTGCTGAGAGACGGCGGCGTTAACCGTCTTCTCCATATTTCTGGTCTCGCAATTGAGAGCACGCATTATGTTCTTGCGCGCCTCGCCGTTGAACCTCGCCTCTATGACGTCAAAGAGCGCCTTATTCATATTAGCGTGACCAAGCAAATCCTCTATCTGCGAGCTGTTTTTAAAGTAAACGCTTCTTCCGTTTCTTTTATCCGAAACGAGTGGAGAAAGTCCAAGACCGACAAGATAATCCCGAAACAAGTCCGCCCTGTCACCAAGTGTAAATTCAAGAGAATATTGCTTCTCGGGGTCTGATATTTTCCCCGATGCAAGGAATACTCCTCGCAAAAAATGAGATGCGCAGGACGCACATTTTTCGGTAAATAAATCACAGTTATTGTCTAAATCCGATAAATAATTCAAGGCAGAGCGAGACTCAAAGCGAACAGATACGCACCTGCCGCCCTTTTCGGGGTGAAAAAATTCCGTTTTCTTTCCGTAAAATTCACGGGCAAAAGAGGCAAAATATTCGGCATACTCACCCTTTTCGAGCGAGAGCACGACAGAGTCGCCGTCCGACTTTGCCTTCGCAAACATAATCCCCGAAAGAAGACTTCTTCTGCAGCACGCGCTCTTGATTCCCGTGCTTATTATCTGCAATTTTTGCTCCGATGAAAAAGACATATTCACTCCACCTTAAAGGTACACTATTTCGCGCTCAAGGCGCACTCCGAATTTTTCCATTACGGTCTTTTCCGCAAGCGAGACGAGGCTCTTTACGTCGACGGAAAGTGCTCCTCCGACATTGACAATATACCCTGCGTGCACTCGGGAAATTTCCGCGCCGCCTATCCGATAGCCACGAAGTCCGCACTCGTCTATCATTTTCGAGGCGTATCCGAATTCTGGTCTTTTGAACACGCTCCCAAGCGACGGCTCAGACGGAGCGCTCGCTCTGCGTTTTTCTCTGTATTCTGAAATTTTCTCTTTAATTACCGCGGCATCAGAACGGCATAACCCGAGCTGCGCGGAAAGAACCACGAAGCCGCTTTTTGAAAGCGAGCTTTTCCTGTAAGAAAATTCTATTTCCTCTCTCAGAAGCCTTGCGATTCTTCTTTCCTCGGGAATATAAACTCTGACACTCTCAACAAGCTCGGATATTTCCCTGCCGTACGCGCCTGCGTTTCCGAAGAGTGCTCCTCCGAGAGAGCCGGGAATCCCCGAAAGCTCCTCAAGTCCCGAGAGCGATGCATCGGCGCATCGCGCACAAAGCCCTGCAAGTGACACACCTGCCGAAGCGGTTGCCTGCAAGCCGTCAAAGCGAATTTCGGAAATCCGGTCGGTTCTTACCACCGCAAGAGATAAATCCTCGTCCGGAGGCAGAACGTTCGACATTCTTCCGAGTATGCGATACGGCTTTCCGAGAGCTTCAAGCATATCTATAACGTAGATAAGCTCGCTCTCGCTTTTCGGAAAAACCGCTATCTCGGCTTTGCCTCCGATTTTTATAGTTGACAAAGCGCGAAGGCTGTGCCCCCGTTTATATTCAACGTCCTTTCTTCTAAGCAAATCTTCAATCTGCCAAAGCATAGGACTCCTTCCGTGGGATTACTTATAAATCAAACGCTCGCTAAGCATATCCATAGCTGCGGCACGCTGCGATTCGGTAACGTCTATACCGCCGAGTATTCTCGCAAGCTCGGATACCCTGCCCTCCTCGTCGAGGACTCTGACCGAGGTTTCAACAGCACCGTCAACCTCACCCTTGCTGATAAGAAAATGCGTATCGGCAAGAGAGGCTATCTGAGCGCTGTGCGTCACCGAGAAAAGCTGTGCGCTCCTTGAGAGCTCGAGCATTTTTATACCTATTTTCCGCGCGGTCTTTCCCGACACGCCTGCATCTATCTCGTCATATATGACGGTTGGAATACCGTCCTTATCGGCAATAACGCTCTTAAGAGCAAGCATTATTCTCGAAAGCTCACCGCCCGAGGCTATTTTGGAAAGCGGCTGAGGCTCCGCACCTCTGTTAGCGCTTATATAGAATTCAACCTCGTCCAGACCGTCGCGCGTGAGTTTTTTATCCTCTCCGTCAAGCTCCTCACGCACCGAGGCAAAGAAGACTACCTTCGGCATATCAAGGAACTCGAGAGTTTCCTTTACCCTCTCCTCGAGCGTCTTAACGGCAGAAATTCTCTGCGAGTGAAGCTCCTCTGCAAGCAAAAGCGCCTCTTTATATGCGGCGCGCTCCTCGCGCGAGAGCTCCTCCAGAAGCTCCTCTGCGTTTTCTATCTCGGAAAGCTCTCTTGCAGATTTCTCACGGAAGGCGAGAATATCGGCAACGGTAAGACCGTACTTACGCTTGAGCTTTGAAATTTTGTCGAGCCTTGATTCTATCTTGTTTAGCGCTTCGGTGGGGTCCTCGTCTATTCCGTCAACGGCGTCGTAAACCGACTCCGCAACGTCGTCTATCTGGTAAAGACAATCCCTGAGCCTCTCGGCATATTCGGAAAACTCGGGTATAACCGTGCTTAGCTGTCCGAGTGCTGTGATACTTCTGTCAAGCAGATAGCTGACACCGCCCTTTTCGCTTCCCTTAAGAGCCTTATAAACGAACTCGGAATTTTTGGTTATTTTTTCGCTGTTTTTCAGCTTTACCTTCTTATCTACAAGCTCCTCTTCCTCGCCGTCGGTAAGAGATGCCGCGTCTATATCCTTTATCTGATATTCAAGTATTTCCCTGAGTCTTTCACTCTCTCTGGCAGAGTCGTTGATATCGGATATACGCTTTCTTATTTTTTCAAGTTTAGTATATGATATTCGGTAGCGTGAAAGAAGTTCGTCTACCCCTGCATAAACGTCGAGCAGCTCGAGATGGTTTTTCGCATCGGCAAGACTCGAGGTATCGCTCTGCGCGTGTATGCTCACAAGATACGGCGCTATGGCACGCAGAACGCTTATTCCAACGGCTCTGCCGTTTACGGTAATCTTGGTCTTTCCGTCAGAAGCGAGCGTTCTCTGAAGAAGGAGAGAGCCGTCCTCATCGGGATACACGCCGTGCTGCGCCAAGGCTTCACATACGCCCGTCGACAAATCGCCGAAAAGACCGCTGACGATAGCGCGCTCAGCTCCCGTTCTGACGAGCTCACGCTCTGCTCGTGCTCCGAGCAAAAGATTTATGCTATCTATAACTATCGACTTTCCTGCGCCCGTTTCACCCGTCAGAGCCATAAAGCCCTCGGAAAAATCGAAATCGACGCGCTTGATTACCGCTATATTCTCGATATGCAACGAAAGTAGCATATTAGTCTCCATTCTGCCGCGTGGGGCAACTCTCAAAACGTTAGTAATTATTTTTTGCCGAAGGTCTCCTTGAGCTCACCTGCAAGCGAAATTGCACGTGCCTCGTCGCATACGACAAGAAGCACGGTATCATCTCCCGCTACGCTTCCGACTATATCGTCGTGATGCAGCGAGTCGATACACACCGCAATAGCGTTTGCCATACCGGCAAAGGTACGAACAACCACGATATTTCCGGCAGGTGCTATCTTCATTACGGCATCGGTCATAGCCGAATTGAGAACGGGTATGCTGCTGGTCGCACTTACTGCGGGGGCAATATACTTATACGTTCCCGAAGCGGTTACTCCCTTTACGAGATTAAGCTGACGGATATCACGGGAAACCGTGGTCTGTGTTACGGTATATCCTGCCTCCGCGAGCTTGTTGATGAGGGTTTCCTGAGTGTCTACGTCGTACTTCTCGATTATCTCGAGAATTTTTTGCTGTCTTGCGTTTTTCATTTTCTCATATTCTCCCTGCTTTTATATTTTGTCCTCAAGAACCTTTATTTTCTTTACCAAGGTCGAGAAGAGATTGTTATTTGAAAAGGTTATCATTTTCAGTCTTTCAGCGCTTCTATGCACCACACAGCTTTCAGCATGCGCAAGCTTTGTAAAAAGCCTTCCGTCAAGGCTCACGTTCAGAACCGATTCACCGGCGTTCGACACCGTGATGCACTCGTCCGGCTCGTATACGATAGAGCGGTTAAAGAAGGAGTGCGGACATACGGGCGTTACTATAATCGAATCAAGATTGTGCGCCACTATCGGGCCGCCTGCAGAGAGCGAATAAGCGGTCGAGCCTGCAGGAGTCGAAAGAATCAGACCGTCTGCACGGTACTTCACTCTGTCGCCGTGTCGGTTTTCGAGAAGAAGGTCCGAAATTCCGAAATAAACGTCGTGAGATATAACGACGTCATTAACCGCAAATCTCTCCGAAACGGCAGTTTTGCCGTCCAGCGACAGCTTTTCTGCAACGAGGAGCATTTTCTCCTCAACGGTATATTCTCCCGTGGACAGCTTTTCAAGCACCGAAAGCCCCTCGGGGTCTACCTCGCTCAGATAGCCTACTCTGCCAAGGTTCACGCCGAGAAGCGGAATTCCGAGGCTTACCGCAATGCGCGAGGCATCAATCACAGAGCCGTCTCCGCCTATAACTATAACAAGCTGTGCATCGGCAGGCAGCTCGTCATAATATACCGCCCCTAGAAGCCTCTCTGAATCGTATTCCCTCGAGACAAGCGAGGTCATTCCAAGCTCCGAGAGCGTTGAAAGAACGCCTGCGGTTACCGTCAAGTCCTTATCCTTGGTCGTGTTTGGTACGATTATAACCTTTTTCATACCGCATCTCCTAAGTCTAATTTAAAATGTGCCAAAAACTCTCGGTTTCCATCTCCACCGAGTATCGGAGAGTCGATAAGCCCGAGAAGCTTAAATCCGTGCGATGCCGCCGCGGCGACAACCTTATCCACCGCGCGTCTTCTGTGCTTATCGTCTTTTACTATTCCGCCCTTGCCGAGCCCCTCTTTTCCGACCTCAAACTGTGGCTTTATAAGGCAGATAAAATCGCCGCCCAGAGTCATACAGCTCTTAACCGCTTCAAATATGTAGGTTGCGGAAATGAAGGAAACGTCCATTACCGTTAGAGTGGGAACGTATTCGAGCGCATCGGCTGTAAGATAACGTGCGTTACACTTTTCCATAACCGTCACCCTTTTATCCGAGCGCAGGGAATCTACGAGCTGTGCCGTTCCGGAATCAACTGCAATAACGCGTGCCGCGCCTCTTTGCAAAAGGCAGTCGGTAAAGCCACCGCTTGATGCAC
>JAZOMD010000005.1:0-2665 GCA_045653745.1 Eubacteriales bacterium
ATGGCGTTGCGCCCCGGAAGATAGCGGTTAAGTGCAACTCCAATCATCGCCAATGCCGAAAGCCGAAGAAAGCTCGCTCGCGAGAGGCGTGGCGAAAAATCACGGAGCGAAGCGGAGTTATCCGGCGATGTGTTGTAGCAAAACGGTTGAAATGTTTGCGAAGTTATGGTATAAGTAGAACGGATCTGTTCGATGAGGATTCAAAATGAAAATTATTGAAACATTAGATTGGATACTTGATAATGATGATCAAAGTATCGCTGACGATGACAAATATCGTCTCAATATAGAATTTGTTCACTCCCTTGGCTTAAAATGTGATTGCGTTGGATGGAGCAAGTTGGATCTGCAAAATCCACGCGCCGACGAAATACTGTCTGCCATAGATTCTTTCTGTAAGGGAAACGGTAGGAAGGCAAGGGGCGTTTACACGAGGACATATACCGATTACACAAGCGATTGGTACGAAATAGTCCCTAGCGCGTTCAAGGATAATACACTGTACGGTTCAGATGAATGTGAAAGTGAACGAGGCGAAACGGTAAAGATTTTTAATCTCCGCGCATATAACGAGCTTCGGCCTTCCCCAAAATGGTGGTATGAATCAATTCTTGTTCCCGAACGATTCAGAGATGCTTGTGTTCGCCATGACATTACCGACATTGATTTTTGCTGGGCAAGAGATAAGGGGAAATATCAGGCGGAGCAATATTTTCATTTGTATTGCAACAAGCAAATACCGACCATTGCAGAAGGTAGAAATATGACAATTGTGGACAGAGAAAAAATTGAGGCTTTAGGCGGTCATCTTCCCCGAATAGCAGATATTTTCTACAAACTGCAATTGATCGATTTGCAAGATTGTTACATTGAGGCTGACATTCCGAATTGCAATATTGCTCTCGCATACCGTCCAAGAACCTTTACTTATTGCGGAAAGAACAAGTTCCTGATTCACAAAAGTTTTGCCCAAATATTGCTTCAAGAAAAAGCAATATCGGAAAGCGACTTAATGCCCGCCATGGTTGTAAAAGAATTGCCGAACGGATATACGTTAGGTCATACGGTTATGCCCGATAGACCCACGGCGAGTTATTTGCAGAAAAGCATAGCAGAATACGAAAAAATTAAAAAAACAGAACGCCCTATGCGCTTGATTTCGGAAAAGGAAGCCTTGAAGCTTTTGAGGCTTGCAAAGAAAGAGAGAAAAGAAGATTTCAAGAAAGCATTGCCAAAGGCAAAAGTTGTCGATATTACCGAAACAAGCTATGCGACCGTTTTGCCGTATTATTTGATTGCAAATGGCGGTTATCTTTCAGACGAATACGAGCTTCTGCCTTTTGATATCGCAGTCGAAGAAAGTCGGTTGTTTGCTGAAGAACTGCTTGCCGAAGAATTTCTCCAAGTAAAACCCGACGGAGTGGTCTTTGCCAAGTGTACCGACGGAGATAAGATATTGCTTTGCAGTAATGGCAGGGTTATACGCTTTAGCCACGAAGAAGCTGTTGCGATAGAGGAATGGGTAAGTTTAGCTCAGTTTGTTGCTGATGCGATTAACGAGTAAAAGATTGTTGATTACATAGCTTCGTTTGCAAGCGTGGCGTTGCGCCCCGGAAGACAGCGGTTAAGTGCAACTCCAATCATCGCCAAGGCTTAGCATATCATCTGCCGCGCCGCTATCCTTCTTCCTTTTTCTCCTTCTGATAGCCGTCCTTACTTTACGGGATATTTTTTCGGGGCGGCGAGGTTTTCGTCCTTTGGGAACAGAGGGCGCAGGAGCGCTACGGCGATTGCCGCGGTCGGGATTTTCTCGGGAGAGAAGGAAAACCTTGAAATTTTCCCTCTTTCGTGATATAATGGTAGGGAATGTTACCGCCGAGCCGACCCCCTTTTGTGCGTGCCTTGGCAGAGCGAACCCTACAAGGAGTGCGAAAATGCTGTTTATTTGTCCGAAGTGCAAGCAAAAACTGAATATTTCCGCAGACGGCAGAGCCGTGTGCGAGGCAGGCCATTCCTACGACCGAGCACGCGGCGGATATTATAATCTTCTCCTTTCCTCGGGCGGAATGCACGGAGATAATAAGGAAATGGTAGAGGCAAGGCGCGAGTTTCTCGGAGAGGGATATTACCGCCCTCTTGCCGAGGCAATCTCCGATATTCTCTTAAGGAACACGGGGAAAAATCCCATAGTCCTTGACGCAGGCTGCGGCGAGGCATACTACACCGACATATTCGAGCGCGCGCTTCGTCTGCGCGACGGCGAGTCGAGGGTGTACGCCTACGATATTTCAAAGGACGCCGTGCGCTGTGCGGTGAAGAAAAATAAAAATATCACCTTCGCCGTTGCAGGCTCGTACCGTATGCCCGTGCCCGACTCGAGCGTTGACGCGCTCGTGAATATTTTCTCGCCCCTTGCGCTTTCGGAAAGTGCGCGCGTTCTCTCCGAGGGCGGCATCTTCGTTATGGCTATCCCCGACGAGGAGCACCTCTTTGAGCTTAAGGCGGCGATATACGACACCCCCTACAAAAACGCGGTAGAGGATACCACACTCGAGGGCTTCGAGCTTATCTCGGACACGCCGCTTTCCTATAAAATGGAGCTTGACTCTCAAGAGAAAATCCGCTCGCTCTTTATGATGACTCCTTACGCGTACCGCACGCGCCG
>JAZOMD010000006.1:0-12872 GCA_045653745.1 Eubacteriales bacterium
AACGGTGGGAAATCCAAGCTCGGTGAGCCTTTCGAGCGCCTCGGAGTGAGTCAGCGGCTCTCTGCCGTCCATATAGAGGCTTCCCTCCTGTAAGTTAAAGACGAGGATATCAAGCCGTCTGGAGGCGGCAATTTTGGGGTCGAGCTGGCGGAGCGAGCCTGCGGCGGCGTTTCTCGGATTGGCAAACAGGGGCTGTCCGGACGCCTCGCGCGCTTCGTTGAGCTCTCTGAAGACGCTCTTAGGCATAAAGACCTCGCCGCGCACGACAAGATACGGCAGCGGCTCGGAAAGACGGAGGGGCACACTTTTTACCGTCTTTATATTTTCGGTAACGTCCTCGCCAACAAGACCGTCACCGCGCGTAGCACCGGTAACGAGAAGACCGTCGCGGTATATAAGAGAGACCGAAAGGCCGTCTATCTTCGGCTCTACCGAAAGCTCTGTATTCTCCCCTACTCTCTCGATAAACGAGGAGAGCTCCTCAAAGGAAAACACGTCGGTTAAGCTACCCATTCTGACGGTGTGGGCAAACTTTTCAAATTTCTCAAGCGCTCTGCCTCCGACGCGCACCGTAGGAGAATCCGGAGTCTTAATCTCGGGATATTTCTCCTCGAGGGTTACGAGCTCACGGAACATCATATCGTATTCGTAATCGGTGATTTCGGGGGCGTCGTTTTCGTAGTATAGCTTAGAATTTTTATTTATTTCCGCACGCAAAAATTCTGCGCGCTCCTTTGCTTGTTCCTTAGTCATTACGGGTTGCCTTTCGTCTTTTGTTCATCGAATATTTTAACATTTTTTTCTTCTTTTGTCAATAGAAAAGAAAAAGTGAATACGCAAAATAAAGTTCCTTCAAAATCCGATATTTTCTAAGTTCTTCTACTGTCAAAACGAATTTTGGGCGGGGATTGACATTCACCGGAATTTGTGTATAATTTAAGTGTACATTTTTTAGGGGGATCTTACCGTGAAAAAACAAAAAAAGGCACGTAGCTTCGCCTTTCTGAATCTTGGAATTCTGCTTATGGCAATAGGTATTTATTTTTTCAAGGCGCCGAACAGATTTGCAACGGGCGGAGTCAGCGGTCTCTCCATAATACTATCAAATATCCTGCCGATTTTATCTCAGGCAAGCTATATGCTGATAATCAACGCTCTCCTGCTGATTATCGGGGTTCTTGTTCTGGGAAAGGAATGCGGCGTTTTGACCGTCTATTGCTCAATTCTTTTATCGCTTGAGAATTATCTTTTCGAGTGGCTTATACCGCTGAAGGCGCCGCTCACCTCTTATCCTCTTATGGAGCTCGTTTACGCGGTGCTGCTCACGGGTATAGGCTCCGCGATAATATTCAAGTGCCACGCCTCATCGGGCGGTACGGATATAGTTGCCTTAATACTTAAAAAGCACACGCGGCTCAACGTCGCCACGGCACTTCTCTTCACCGACCTTCTTATTGCGCTTTTCACCTTTGTCGATTTCAGTGCTCCAAGCGGTCCCATCATCGCCGCAGAGACGGGTCTATTCTCTCTTATGGGTCTTTTTGCAAAGGTATTCGTAGTAGACGACGTGCTCGACTCGATTAACATGTGCAAATCCTTTACTATTATAACCGCCCACCCCGAGGAGATTGAAAAATACATACTAAAAAATATGCACCACGGTGCTACCGTCTATGAGGCGCGCGGTGCTTACACCGGAGACGGCAGAACGGTTATTATGACGGTATGCCGAAGAAGCGAGGCTATAAGGCTTCGACACGAGGTGGACAGAATAGACCCTCACGCATTTATTATAATTACCAAAACAAGCGAAATTATGGGTAAAGGATTCAGAGATAACACCAATTAAAGACAAGGAGACAGTCACTGCGTGCGCCGTAACTGTCTCCCATTTTATCTATTCTTTAAGGTAGCGGGCTTATTTTCCTGCTATAATCTGCCTCGTTCTCTGATGGAAAAGGCAGAGGTCAAAATAGAGCTCGATCTCCGGCTCTACCTCGGAGAGATAATCCATAAGCTGTGCGAATGCAGCGTTTGCCGCGTCTACGTCATCTCTTGAAAGGGCGAAATAAATCTTGGAAACACCCTTACAGTAGTTGCCGTGGTAGGTAAGAATTCTCCAGGATTCCTTGTGACACTTATCGGGTGATGCGAGATTCTTCTCTATCGTAGGAGCGAAGGCGTCAACTATCGAGGGAATAGTGGCGATAAGATCGCCCGCTTCGGTATTACCGAAAATGCCTGCCTTTTTTGAGGTCTTGTCGGTCGAGCCTGTATCCTGCGCGGTTATATCGGTATTCTGCTTCAAGGCTTCAAGTCCAAATGTAGCCGAAATCCTTTCAAGATATTCTTTCGCCAAACGGAAGTCCTCGCCGAAGCTATCGGCGAGATAGCTATCAATATAATTTTCTGTATCAATAGCAGTATCAAAGAGAAATTCTCCTATAATCGAGATGGGCAGACCCGTCGGGAAGAAGGTGCGCTGCGAGCCGTCCGACATAATGCCCTCGAAGCCTGTGACGCATATTTCCTTTACGTCACTTGCAATTTTTCTCGCAAGCTTCATATAACCGGGATCGGAATAATGATAAGTCCAGAATATGTACTCATAAATGAACTTCGGGCCGTCGAAAATAGGTTTCCATCCATCTACGAAAGTAAGTGCCATATCAAGGCCTGTTTCTATAGCAAAATCGTTCCTTGTCCACTTCGGGATACCACCCTCACGGCGTTTTGCGGAATAGCCCTTTCCCGTGCCGCAGGCGGTAGTCATAATGAAACGCGAGGGGTTGTTGAGCCTTGACACAACAGGAGGCCAGAGAGTATCTACGTACATTATAAATATAATCTTTGCGTCATTTCCCTGCTCGGTGAGCTTTGCATCAAGCATATTAAGCATATCTACGTAAAAATCCGATGGGGTCTTCTTCGCACACTCCTCACACTCGCAGTGGTTATTAGCGGCATCTCCGAGCCAGAAATGAAGAAAGTCGATATGCGGCTTTGCCTTAAGGTAATCCGCGAGCCAATTCACAACCTTTTGCTGCGCCCACTTGTTTGACATACAGAGCTGAGTAAAGAAGGGCGAACCGGCATAAAGAGTTCTCTCTCCGTTAACGAGAGCGAGAGCCTGCCTATTCTCCTCGGAAATCTCGTAATGGTCATCTCTCGTCTTATATCTTATTCCAAAGGGCTCATTGACGGCGCCGTGTCCGAGGGCGTGCAATTGGAGACCGAGTTTCTTTATAAGTAGCTCGAGCTTCTCGCAATATTCCTCGTACTGCTCGTAAGGAATATCATCGTGAGGGAGCTTGGTGTTCGCGGCGTGCTTATACCAGCGGCTCATATAGTTATAAGGAACTATCTGCTCTATCATAAAGAGGTTCATATCTACCTTGGGCATCCAGAGAATTACGTCGCGGAGATGCTCATAGCCAACAGCGCCCTCTACGCACTGTCCTCTGAAGGGGTAGTCGGCCTTTTTTCTGAAGGCAAAGGTGTGAGAGGACATATCCGCTTTGGGTATATACTCGCCGTCGTTTCCCGGACGAACCCAACGACAGCCTGCGCTTTTGAGGTACTTATAAACGCCAAAAAGAATACTGCGCTCGTTACTTCCTGCAACGTATCCCTTGAGAGTGTCTATTTTAACGTCCACGACGTCGTCTATCATCGCGTCTTTCACATCAGACGCATCGAGCTCGAAGTCGGAAAGCAGACCAAGTTTTATCCCCTCCTCCGAAGAATCCACGGTTATCTGCGCACTTATAGCAGAGTCCATCATTTCGAGATATTTCTTGAGCTCCTGTGCCGCGTAGAGCACGGTTTCGGTATTTCTTAGTGCAATAATTTTCATACAATCTCTCCATTGCATATCATTTTCAATATTATTGTAACACACCACGCACGATTTACAAATATCAGATATTAACCGAAGAGATATCATTTTTTAATATTAAAAAACTGAAATCCCCAAAAACGCGTGTATTTACCGTCAAAAAGATTATATCTTATCGCCGTGACAATGTCAACACGTTATCAAAAAAATGAATAACTAAAAAGGAGCGAAAATTCGCTCCTTAAAGTCTTATTTCATAAGCTTTTCAATTGCCGCAAGTTTTACCGTAAGCACGAGAATCTCGGTGGCGGTACGAAGCTCGTCGTCTGCGGGATAGGTGGGTGCTATACGAAGGTTGGAGTCCTCGGGGTCTATTCCGTAGGGAAAGGTTGCACCTACCGAGGTAAGGACGACGCCTGCCTCCTTCATCAGCTCGTACACTCTCTTAGCAGTACCGGGAAGAAGGTCAAGCGAAACGAAATATCCTCCGCGAGGCTTGGTCCAGCTTGCAACGCCGAGTCCTTCAAGACCCTCAAGCGCGGAAAGGGTGATTTCAAACTTTCTGCCGATAAGCGCACCGAGCTTCATCATATGCTCGTGAACGGCGTCGGCATTCTTGAAGTAACGAACGTGGCGAAGCTGATTAAGCTTATCGAAGCCTATCGTCTGCGCACCGAGATATGGGGTAATCTGCTTAAGGTTTGCAGGAGATGCCGCCATAAGCGCAACGCCGGCACCGGGGAAGGTTATCTTCGAGGTCGAGGAGAAATAGAATATTCTATCGAGGTTTCCTGCGCGCTCTGCCTCGGCGAATATATCGAGAAGCCGGTCGCCCTCCTCACCAAGATCGTGCACTGCGTATGCGTTATCCCACATAATTCGGAAATCGGGAGCTGCACACTTCATAGAAGCGAGACGGCGAACGGTTTCATCGGAATAGGTGTTGCCTGTGGGGTTAGAATACTTCGGAACACACCAGATACCCTTTACCTTCGGGTCAAGAGCAAGGCGCTCTACCTCGTCCATATCGGGACCGTTCTCTGTCATTTTTACAGTAAGAAGCTCAAAACCGAAGATCTCGGTAATCTTAAAGTGTCTGTCGTAGCCGGGAGCTACGCAAATCCACTTGAGCCCCTCCTCGCGGCACCAAGGACGCTCAGAGCCATAAACTCCGAAAATCATAGCTCTTGCTATGGTATCATACATAAGCTGTAGCGAGGGATTGCCTCCGACGAGAATATACTCCTCTTTAAGACCGAGCATATCGGCAAAAAGCCTCTTTGCTTCGGGAATGCCGTCAAGAACGCCGTAGTTACGGCAGTCTATACCATTTTCGTTGAAGCAATCCTCGCGGCTCACACCCTCTGAGATAATGGGAAGGCTGACGTCGAGCTGATCGGAGTTCGGCTTGCCCCTCGAAAGGTCAAGCTTGAGGCCACACGCCTTGTACTCGTTATATTTTTCAAGGAGTGCGGCGTACTCTGCCGAAAGCTCCTCTTTTGTAAATTCACGATATTCTTTCATTTTCCGTTTCCTTTTGCTGTTTTGAAGGATTTTGGCGCAAAAATTTCGTTTTTGGCACAAAACACTTCTACATTATAGTATATTTTGAATTATTTTTCAAGTGATTTTGCAAAAAATGTTGAAAAATATTTTTCACATACCGACTTTTCGCAAAAAAAGACTGTAAATCTTGACAAAGCGGTAAAATTAGTATATAATCTATACTGATATTCTGTGTCCTAGTTTCGTATATCGAAGCAAGTCGCACCGACAAAAACCGGCGAAAGGAGTGAGGCAGGTGGCAGGAGCAGGTCAAGAAAACATAAGCTTTCGTTTAAGCGACGGAAGTTCGGTAAAAATTGAATACTACGAGTCCCTCTCCTCAACGGCACAGCTCGCCAGAGAGTATGCACGGCGCGGTTATCCTGATAGATACGTCGTTATGGCAGAGAGGCAAACCGACTCGTCGATAACTCGCTCTCGCCTTTCGGCAGGTGAATACGACAAGGGCATATTTATTTCCGTGATTCTGCGTCCGTCGGTCTTCCCTTCTCAAGCAGGTCTTCTCTCTCACCTTTCGGCTCTGGCGCTGGTTACCGGACTTGAGGAGCATACCACGAGCGATCTCGGAATAGGCTGGGTAAGCGACGTATATTCGGACGGAAAACGGATAGGCGGCTGCTCGGTGGAAGGAAAGCTCAACGATTTTTCCTCATTTGAGTATATCATCGTTAACTTTGCAATCAAGGTAAACGAAAAAAGCTTCCCTACGCGGATAACCGATATAATAAAGAAGGTTTTCGACGGTGAAAACCGCTCGGTGGGTGTGATTATCGCAAAGACGGTGATAGAAAAATTCTTTAAGGTTTATTCAAAGCTCCGTTCCCCCGAGAAATATATGGAAGCCTACAATCGCAAATTTGTCCTTCAGGACAAGAAAATCAAGTATCTCGAAGCCGGAAAGAAGCACGCCTGCAAGGTAACGGGATTCAACAAGGAGAGTGGCGCTCTTATCGTAGAGGACAGAGGTGGAAGACAAAAAACCATCACGTCTCCGTCCAGCGTCATTATTCCGCACAAAATTAAATAAATACAGGACTGAGTCAGAAGCTTTGAATCAAGCTAAAGGCTCAGTCCCATTTTTATATTTACGTCAGCACAAAATATCTCTTAACAGCGCACAGAAGTCGCGCTCCGCATCAAGAAGCGTTCTGTCGTTTACGAAGTAATAATCGTAAACGTAATTCTCTACCTCGTCGTCTGCCGCATTACCGTACTCGGTACGGCGCATACGCACGCCGCCTCTTACCAAAAGCGTTTTTGCGGCGCCGTCGGTAGCGCGCACAAACTTTTCTATCTCCTCGGGCTCGCGGATATGGACGAACATCACCTGCTCGTCAGAAGAAAGGAACGCCTTATATTCTTCGAGCGCCCATCTTGTGGGGAGATCGTTATAATCAACGGTCAGGCGTTTAAGGTCGGCAAGAAATTTACGGGATTTATCGTCCTTCTTTCCGGACCAGCCGCACCGAGATGCGATTTCCTTTATCGGGGTTATGGAAGATATGTTTTTTGTCTTAAAATGCTTTGCGGCAAAATCGCAGAGAGTATCCTTTCCGACACCGCCTGCTCCGTTAATAACTATTACGGTTTTGTTCATTTTTCCTCCGCTCTGCCCAAAAGGCAACGACCTGTATTTTCACGACTGTCAGACGCGTATAGCCTATTATATCACAATATCCTCGAAATAACAATAGTATTTTTACATTTTTCGAGAAAGGGCGCTAAAATTTCCGCTTATTCTCTTTACATTTCGGAAAATATATTGTATAATATATAAAGTTATAAATTTAGGACGGATTTTATGGAAAAAAAGCTTTTTGGAAGCATAGGAGGACGAGAAGTTTTTCTTTACTCCTTGAAAAGCGATACTGCCAAGCTTAAGATATCGAGCTATGGTGCTACGATTGTAAGCTTTCAGCCTTTCGGCGTTGATATAATCGGCGGCTACGATTCCCTTGAAGACTATCTCCTTGACGACTCTAACCAAGGCGCAACGGTCGGAAGGGTTGCAAACCGTATAAAAAACGCCGAATTTACTATGGACGGAGCTGTTTTTATGCTCCCGCAGAACAACAACGGTCACTGCCTGCACGGCGGAGAGGGCTTTCACCGCAGAGTGTGGAGTGAAGATGATTTTTCCGAAAACTCGCTCACTCTTTCCTACTACTCGGATGACGGCGAGGAAGGCTTCCCCTCAGGGCTTCTCTCAAAAGTGAAATTCACGCTTGAGGGCTCTACGCTGATTCTGGAATACGAGGCAACGCCTTACGGCAAGACGCCTATTGCGTTAACGAACCACTCTTACTTTAACCTTGACGGATTCGGCGGCACAATTCTTTCGCACAGAGCAAGGTTTTATGCCGATACTTATACAGAGGTTGACTCGGAACTTATTCCTACGGGAAGACGCCCGTCTGCTCTGGGAAGCGTATTTGATTTCCACGAATTTCACACCATAGGAGAGCGAGTCGGAAAGGATTTTGAGGGTTACGACCACAACCTCGTGCTCTCCCCTACTCAATATGAAGAATTTCACGGAAAGCGCGTGGGGCTCGGAGCTGTCGTTGAAAACGATTCGCTCTGCCTTGAGTTTTTCACAGACCAGCCGGGAGTTCAGTTTTATATTGCGAATTTCCTTGGCGGAAAGCCGGATTTTGCAGGCGGTATTCCCAGAGTCAAGCACGGTGGCTTCTGCCTTGAAGCGCAGACCGAGCCTAACTGCATAAATCACGGAGAGGCGTTTTACGACGCAGGAGACATATATATGCAAACCACGGTTTACAGAATAAGCCGTAAGATATAAGAATAGTGAGGATTTTAAAATGAAGATTTACGACGAGCTCGTAGCGCGTGGACTTATCGCGCAGGTTACAAACGAGGAGGAGATAAAGAGCCTCATCAACGAGGGTAAGGCTACTTTCTATATAGGCTTCGACCCCACGGCAGACAGCCTTCACGTCGGTCACTTTATGGCGCTCTGCCTTATGAAGCGCCTCCAGATGGCAGGCAACAAGCCCGTAGTCCTTATCGGTGGCGGTACGGGATACATCGGCGACCCCTCGGGAAGAAGGCCTATGCGCTCTATGATGACTCCCGAGACCATACAGCACAACTGCGACAGCTTCAAGCTGCAGATGGAGAGATTTATCGAGTTTGGCGAGGATAAGGCTATTATGGTCAACAACGCTGACTGGCTTCTCGAGCTCAACTACATTGAGCTTCTTCGCGAGGTAGGCGCTTGCTTCTCGGTAAACAGAATGCTCTCTGCAGAGTGCTACAAGCAGAGAATGGAAAAGGGTCTTTCCTTCCTTGAATTTAACTATATGATAATGCAGTCCTACGACTTCTATCATCTTTTCCAGAAGTACGGCTGTAATATGCAGTTTGGCGGCGACGACCAGTGGTCTAATATGCTTGGCGGTACCGAGCTTATCAGAAGAAAGCTTGGCAAGGACGCGCACGCTATGACTATTACCCTGCTCCTCAACTCCGAGGGCAAGAAGATGGGTAAAACCGCATCGGGTGCAGTATGGCTTGACCCCAAGAAGACTACGCCCTACGATTTCTATCAGTATTGGAGAAACGTTGGAGACGCTGACGTTCTCAAGTGCATAAGAATGCTCACCTTCCTTCCTCTTGAGGAAATCGACAAGATGGACTCCTGGGAGGGCGCACAGCTCAACGAGGCAAAAGACATTCTCGCATACGAGCTTACAAAGCTTGTACACGGTGAAGAGGAGGCTACGAACGCAAGAAATGCATCTAAGGCTCTCTACGGTGCCGGCGACAGCTCGCTCACTCCCTCGGTAGAGGTTAGTGCAGATATGCTCGTTGACGGCAAGGTTGACCTCAATTCCCTTCTCGTTCTCGGCAAGATGGTTCCCTCGAAGTCCGAGGGCAGACGTGCTATCGAGCAGGGCGGCGTTACCGTTGACGGCGAGAAAATCACCGACGTTCGTGCTCTTATAACCAAGGAACAGCTCGAGGCAGGCGTGCTCGTTAAGCGCGGTAAAAAGAGCTTCCTTAAGTTTATACTTAAGTAATTATTATGTGAAAAAAGCGGCGACATCGCCGCTTTTTTTATGCTGTGAGGGTTCTGTTGTAATAATCAAAGATGCGGATATCGCCTCTCGGCTTACCGTTTCTCGTAAAAAGCGAAGCGAAGCAATACTGAAGTCCCGACTCGTAAGGCATTTTGTTATTTCTGCCGAATTCGTCTGCGTCCTCTTTGGTATCGAAGATACCCATAATTCTCTCCTCGTCCTTAGTCATAAGTGCTACTGCGTATTTGTATTCCATAATTAAATCTCCTTCGGGTTTGTTTTTGTGATTTAATTATAGCCGAGAAACTGTACTATAAAACGGACAATAACAAGGTGGGAGACAATTTTTCAAAGAATTTTCTTATTCTGTGTTTTTATAGCGAAAGAAAAAGCGCGGCTTTAAACCGCGCTTCTTCTTTGCTTAATTGTTATTCAAGATCAAAGGGGAGTGACGTCATAGGAGCGGAGAGGGCGAACACCTTTGCGCAAATAACGTCGTCTACGTACCACTCGGCTGCAACGTCAGAGGTAAACTGAAGCTCAGCGTGAGTTATTTCTATGCCGTCCTCGAGTCCGAGGTCGAAGAGCTTGAATCCGTCGGAGTAAACCGACATCGTGCTCGTTTCGGTATAGAATTCAAAGCGGACGGTAAATTCTTCACCGACAACTCCTGCCTGTATTGGCAGAATAGCATCCACATCAACATAGGCAAAATAGAGATCTCCGTCAACGTTAACAAGACGGAAGTCGTCAACCACGGTGTTATCAACGTCACCCTCGGAATAGAACTTGAAGGTGGGGGCGCTTTCAGTCTGTGAATTTACCAGTACGTCCATCTGGAGCACGAAGCAGTTCGGGTCGTTACCGCCCCAAGAGATCTCCTCTGCATAGATATGAAATCTCGGGTTTCTTCCTGCGCCGTACTCGTTGTTGGTGCTGGTACCCTTTATATAGAGAACCTGATCGCCGTCGGCGTCCACGATGCCGTAGGAATTATACTTGAGCCAGTTGTTATTGCTGCTGCCGCTATTATTCTTATAGGGTCTTACGTCAACGATAGCGTCGTAAAGCTCAAGCGGAATGGTAGCGCTGCCGGGTCTTGTGGGATCTGCGATACAGAACCCAAGCTCAAGATCCTCAAAGTCGTAAACTGTGGCAGCCGAAATATCAGGATCGGAAGATGATATATACGGCTCATCGCAAAAATCACAGAATCCGTCATAGTCATAGTCAAAGTGTTCACAGTCAGTAGGATATTCGGGATTTAACGGATCGTCGGGAATGTCAACGGTGTCAGCATATGCCATTACGTTGTCTATGGTAATATCAACCTGACCGCCTGCATTGTAGGTGCCTACGGTAAAGCTTTCATATCCGAGAGTGTCGCCAAACTCGAGAGTGCCGCTATACCCTTTGGCAAGCATGCCAACCGTCTCATCATCGGCAACCACGAGCATTCCCTGCTCTATGAATATGAACATAACCATCACGGGTTCGTTACAGCTTCCAATAACGAGATTTACGGTTTCACCGTCAGCGTCCTTACCCGAAATGCTTATAACGCCGTCTTCGATATAGCTCTCGAGCTGTGCGTGCTTGCCCGAGTAGTCCTTGATTATTATCTGAATGGGGCTTGCCGAAGCCTTTAGCGCACCTTTCTCGGTTAAAACCTCGTCATATACGCAGAGCTCGAAGGCTACCGCAAGCATATTGGCGTCATCGGGAACAAAGGGTTCGGGGATAATAAACGCGGGAGAGCGATCGGAGTCGCCGCCGATTCTACCGGGAGAATAGATATGAAGGACCTTATTTCCCGTACCGTCGTCGATAATTTCCGTAGTTGTGAAGCCCGTGGAGTTTGTCTTCGCTACGTCAAAGGTAGTCTCGCATCCCGAAGGGAGGGTCACGAGATTGACAGGCTTGCCCTCCGTTGCGCTTTCTGCTTCAACGTTCAGGAATCCTCCGTCCATCGTTTCAAGCAAAAAGTCCTCGGGAATCAGTGAATCATCGGGAAAGATAAATTCATCGGAAAGACACGCGATGTTGTCAAAGGTAACGTCGACCTGACCTGATGCGTTGTTGGTAGCAAGGCTAACACCGACGATGCTACTCATTGACATAAAGTTAAGACTACCGCTCTCACCCTGCGCAAATACGCCAACAACCTCCTCTCCGACAACAAGGGAAAGCTGTCCTTGGAAGAATAGCATTGTCACATAGATCGGTTCATTCAGATTGCCGAGAATTGCGTTTACACTCTCTCCGTAGGCGTCCTTGCCGCGAATTCCTATTTTGCCGCCCTCGGTATAGGTCTCAAACTGGGCGCAGTTACCGAAAATATCGGTGATTATTATTTGAATAGGATTGCTTGCTGCGGCTACGGCGCCTTTTTCGGTAAGAATTTCATCATACACGCAAAGCTCAAATCCGAGTGCAAACATTAAATAGTTCTCTTCGAGAGGCTCGGGCAGATTGATAAGCAGGACGGGGGAGCAATCGGATTCACCGCCGATTCTTCCGGGTGAGTAGATGTGAAGCACCTTGTTGCCTGTGCCGTCATCTATAATTTCGGTAGTGGTAAATCCGGTAGAGTTCGTCTTGGTGGGGTCAAAATAGGTTGAAATGCCGGAAGGAAGCGTTACGAGATTTACAGGCTTGCCGGGGGTTGCGGTTTCATGCTCGGTATTGATAACCTCGCCCTCCATATCCTCTGCTATAATGCCCTCCGGAAGCTCAGGCTCATAGCCGCTGCCCTCGGGAATTTCGAAGTAGTAGTCGGTGTACACGAAGTACATATTGTCGACGTAGACCTCGAGGGCTGCGCTCGTGGGAATCTCGATTCGGAGATTTTTAATTTCGAAGTCATATTCAGCATCCACGCAGTCGATGAGGTATCCTCCGAGGTAGGTAGTGATAAGACCGTATTCGGGCTCGTACTCAACGGCGATAGAAATAGTTTCTCCGGTGCCGCAGAGAACTTCCCGAGAAGCACCGTCAAGATAGATATTTCCGTCCTCGTCCTGCATAAATGCCATATAATCGAAGGTTGAATCGGGAGCACAAAGGTAAGTGCCCGACTTTACACCGTTAAAGAGGATTTCAAAGCCGTTTTCTAAAGAAGTGAAGGATTCAAAGTAAAGGTCGGCACCCCATATGTATCTCGTAGGCTCGTCACCAACTATCTCGTAATCTATATCAAAGTGAGCGTGCCTTGCACCGCCGTTCTCTCCTATGTGCTTTTTGTCCTCGCCGAGACCGAGAAGCCAGAGTGCGTTGTTGCCCTGCTCGAGCTCTACGATACCCCAAACGTTCTCCTTAAGGGTGTTTTCACCGTTTGGAATACGGTTTCTCGGCATAGTGATGCCCTCGGGGAGATTAACCATTACGGTAGAGCCGTCGGAAAGAAGCTCGTTCATTCCGCACTC
>JAZOMD010000007.1:0-2479 GCA_045653745.1 Eubacteriales bacterium
TCAGCGCAAGAGATACGGTAGGCTTTCTGCCCGATATAGAGAATACACTGTACGGATTTAGCCTCGTAGAGGCATCGGGTATGGCGGAGATGTTCGGTAACGACTGGACGAGGGCTATACCGAAGGACATACTCGTGAAGGCTGCCGAATGGATAATCAGTCTTCAAGCAGAGGACGGATATTTCTATCACCCCCAGTGGCCGAATTCCTCTGATCTTCGCCTGACGCGAGATATCGGCTCGGCAAAAACGGTTATAAGAGCCGCAGGCCTTAACCCGAAGTATGTTTCCCATAATCCAAGCGAGGGAAATCTTACGGGCAGACTCTCCTACAGTACGGCTGTATCTGTATCGAAGGCGGTTGCCGCGGCAGATGCGCTCTGGCAGTTCGAGAGTGTTGAAAACTACCGCCGTTACCTTGACGGCTGGGAGAGCGAGCTCGTCGGTATTTCCGACTCCGCGAGAGCCTGGAAGTTCTACTTATGGGGAAGTACCCTGCAGTCTACCGCGTCGTATATCAGAGGTGATATGGTAAAGATGACTATCGACTTCTTCGATAAGCATCAGAACCCCGAGAACGGCGTGTGGAGCGAAGCTCTTTATCTCGATTCCACCAACGCTATACACAAAATAGGCTCGGTATATAATTCTCTGCACGCAGAGCTTAAGTATGCCGACAAGATGATAGACTCAACACTATGGCTTTTGAGAGAGGGCCTGAACACAAACACGACCTGCGAAATATACAACGTATGGTCTTGTTTTCAGTATATATACAAAAATGTAAGAAACCATTCCTCGGGCAGCTTCGAGGAGCGCGCGGCGAGGTGCGAGGCGATGAAGGCGCTTGTCTATGAAAGCGTCGTTCCTGCAATGAAGGCGACCTATCAGCACCTCATTCATTATAGGTACAGTGACGGCTCATTCAGCTATTACAGAGGAATGTCGCTCTACGCTATGCAGGGCTGTCCGTCGGCTGTATACGGAACTAAAGAGGGTGACCTCGGCGGATTTCTTCTCGCAACCCACGAGATGCCATACTTCATTCTCGCATCTCTGGAGCTTGAAGAATATATGGTTCCGGTCTTCACCGAAGAGGATAGAATGACCTATATAAACGGACTCAGAACGAGAGAGCCCGTTGTGAAGAAATAACAGAATTCCATAAAAACATCATTAAATCCTACGGCATCCGCCGTCACCGAGAAAGGACTGCGGATGCCCACAAAAAACGATAACAACAGCACAGCCAAGGCTTTTTGGCTGGGTTTTGTAAATAAAGGTTGACAAAATATCGAGAAGGGTGAAAAACGGCAGAGTGTTATGAAGAAAATATTTATGTTTATTTTAATAGCATCTCTCTTTGTGCTTATGTTTTCCTGCACGGAGGGTGGGGGAGGGGATAATCCCCCCGAGTCGAATGCTCCCGAGGGGGCTATATTCGGCGAGGACGTAGATACTTCGATAATCTCAAACTACCAGACGGGAACGAGAAGCGAGGAGTATTTGCTCAAGATTTATAATCAGCTCGCAAGTGTGGCAGATAGCTTTCCTCTCGTAAATAACGACTCCTCGGATAAGGCGGAGCACGAGATTGTCGTCGGAGACACCTCGCGTGAAATAACCGCAGAGGCAAAGAGCCTTCTTTTAGAAAAAATAAACGCCGAGGCAGACACCCTTTTCGGTGAAGGATACGATAAAGAGGATATTACGGGCTACGCAGTCTACGCCTCGGGCGGCTCGGTTGCGGTAATCTGGCTCGATTTTCAGGTCGAGGAGCTCGCTATTGACTATTTTGTTGACGGATATATCACCGAGGAGTATCTCGTCCTCGACGAGGGGCATTTCTCGGCAGAGATTTTCTCTCTTTCGGCATATCTTGATAAGCGCGGCGACGAGATAATCGAGAACGCGTGGGGTGAGCTCTACGCACAGCTTCCGTCGGAATACCGCGACGGCATAATCCGCGAGCTGAAAAATCTCTATACGCTTTACGACGAGCGAATGGTCGTCTGGCTTGCAAATCTTTACGACCCCGGCGTTGGCGGCTGGTATCACTCAAACAGCGCGCGAGACACCGAGGGTTATCTCCCCGACATAGAAAATACCTATGTTGCACTCAGCTTCATAGCCGAGTCGGGTATGGCGGAGATGTTTGACGATAATTGGGTGAAGGCAACGCCCGATTGGATTCTTGAGGACGTCGGCAACTGGATTTACTCTCTTCAGGACGAGGACGGATTTTTCTATCACCCGCAGTGGCCTAAGAAATACATAGAGGCAATCGGTGCTCAGTCGAGAATTACGCGTGACCGCGGCTCGGCTAAGGAGGTCCTCAACAGAATGGGTAAGCCTGCTAAATACGGCGCGGCTATCCCCTCGGAAAACGGTCTCCCCTCGCGCCTCGAGGATAACTCGGCGGCGGTAGCGGTATCGAAGGTCGTCGGCACCTCGGCTTTACTCTGGCAGTACGAAAGTGT
>JAZOMD010000008.1:0-8310 GCA_045653745.1 Eubacteriales bacterium
CCCGACGATATGAAGCTCGAGCTCTGATATTTCTTGATTTTCGCGCCACGGGGTGGCAGAAAGGGAAAATTTATGTCCAAACTTAACGCAACTCTGCTTTGCGACTTTTATGAATTGACTATGGCAAACGGCTACTTCGAGCTCGGTAAGGGCGAGGAGATTGCCTACTTCGACGTCTTCTTCCGCAAGGTTCCCGACGGTGGCGGATTTGCTATCGCGGCAGGCCTTGAGCAGGTTATAGATTACATAAAGGAGCTTCGCTTCACCGAGGAGGATATCGACTTCCTTCGCTCGAAGAATATGTTCTCCGAAAAGTTTCTTCGTTATCTCTCGGGCTTCCGCTTTACAGGTGATATTTACGCCGTTCCCGAGGGAACTCCCATATTCCCGAACGAGCCCATTATGACGGTAAGAGCGCCTGCGATAGAGGCGCAGTTCATAGAGACCTTCGTGCTCCTTTGCCTCAACCATCAGTCGCTTATAGCCACCAAGGCGAACAGAGTCGTCAGAGCCGCAGAGGGCGGACCCGCTATGGAATTCGGCTCTCGCCGCGCGCAGGGTGCCGACGGTGCCGTCCTCGGTGCCAGAGCCGCTTACATAGGCGGCTGCAGTGCCACCGCCTGCACTATCTCCGACAGAGATTACGCTATCCCTGCGACGGGTACTATGGCGCACTCCTGGGTACAGATGTTCGACTCGGAGTACGAGGCGTTCGTCTCCTATTGCAAGCTCTATCCCGAGAACGCAACTCTGCTCGTCGACACCTACGACGTTCTCAGAAGCGGTATCCCGAACGCTATCCGCGCCTTCACCGAGGTGCTTCGTCCTCTCGGAATAAAGAAGTGCGGCATACGCCTTGACTCGGGCGATATTACCTACCTTTCGAAAAAGGCGAGAAAAATGCTCGACGAGGCAGGCTTTACCGAGTGTAAAATAGTCGTTTCCAATTCGCTTGACGAGAACATTATAAGAGATATAATCCGTCAGGGGGCGAAAATCGACTCCTTCGGCGTGGGTGAAAGACTTATCACCGCGAAGTCTAACCCCGTCTTCGGCGGTGTGTATAAGCTCGTTGCCAAGGAGCGCGACGGCGAGGTTTACCCGAAAATCAAAATCTCCGAGAACCCCGAGAAGATTACTAATCCGCACTTCAAGCGCGTCTTCAGAATTTTCGATAAGGAGACGGGCGTTGCAATTGCAGACCAGCTCTGCGTGTACGACGAGGAAATAGACGAAACGAAGCCGCTTACCCTCTTTGACCCCGTCGAGACCTGGAAGAAAAAGACCGTCACCGACTATAGAGTCCGTGAGCTCCTCGTGCCCATATTCAAGGACGGCGAGTGCGTTTATACTCCGCCGCATATCTCCGAGATAAGAGAGTATTGCCGCCTCGAGGTTGAGGCGCTCTGGGACGAGGTAAAGCGCTTTGAGAATCCGCACAGATACTACGTTGACCTTTCGAAGAAGCTTTGGGATATTAAGCACTCGCTTCTCGAGAACAGAGGAAAAAACGAATAATAAAAAGACTGTCAGGCTCTCCCGAAAAAAAACGGGAGAGCTTTTTTCTTTTTCTCGGAATAGTGTAGTTGGTAAAATTATATAAATCCGAGGTATTTACCGTCACGGTTCTTTGAAAAATTACATTTTTCGAGGAATAAAGCTTTTTCCTTTTTCATATATTTGAGTATGAAAAGATTGATTTGCTTGTTTTGTTTATTTTTGCCTATCTTGGCTTCCTGTGGGCGTGCGCCCGTTGCCGAGGAGCTTCTCTCGGACTTTCTCTATTCCTACCCTTTAGGCGGAACGGTGTATTCCTCGGACAGGCGCGAGGGCGAGGAAGGGTATATCACCAAAGAGCTTCTCCTGCGAGTCTTCGACTACGAAGGACAGATGCCCGATAGCTACGCCTTCGTCTTAAATCCACACCCGGAGAAGGGAAGGGAGTGTGGCGTTTTCATCACCGACGATGCCGCCGAGCGTGAGCTCCTTACCGAGCTTTGCGAGCGACGGATTGCCGCGGTGGGCGACCCCGACGGCAGGGCGATAATTATTCGCTCGGGCAGGATTATCGTATATTCAACCGACGGCGGCGAGGCGGCAGAGCGCATCTGGCGTAAAATTATAGCCGCCCATACTTGACTTTCTTTCCGATTTATTATATAATAAAAAGCGCATTAGTGCGTTTTTTATTTTTTTCATTTGAGGTGCTTATGAAAGAGGTTATTCTTTGTAAATTCGGTGAGGTCGTTTTGAAGGGTGCAAACCGCCAGAACTTCGAGTCCTCGCTTATAAAGGAGCTTCGCCGCCGCGCGAGCCCCTTTGGAACCTTTAAAATATATTTTAAGCAGAGCACGGTCTACGTTGAGCCGCAGGACGAGCTTTGCGATATGGACGGAATGTACGATACGGCGAGAAAGGTCTTCGGCATTGTCGGAGTTAATCGCGCCGCCGTCTGCGAAAAGAATATGGAGAGCATCATAGCCGTCGCGCGTGAATACCTGCCCGAGAAGCTACGCGGCAAGCGCACCTTCAAGGTTGATGCCAAGCGCTCGGACAAGCGCTTTCCCCTCAAGTCTCCCGAAATTTCCGCCGAGATAGGCGGAGTTATCCTCTCTATGGTGCGCGGAATAAAGGTTGACGTCCATAATCCCGAGGTCACCGTCACGGTCGAGGTCAGAGACGAGAACGCCTTCGTGCGCGCAGGTCAGGAGCCGGGTGCCGGCGGTCTTCCCCCTCGCTCGGCAGGCAGAGGTCTGCTTCTTCTTTCGGGCGGAATAGATTCCCCCGTCGCAGGTCTTATGATGGCAAAGCGCGGTATGGATATTGAGGCGCTCCACTTCGAGTCCTTCCCCTATACCTCGGAGCGCGCAAGGGAAAAGGTGCTCACCCTCGCCGAGGAAATGTGCCAGTTCTGCTCCCGTCTTCACGTCCATATAATCTCCCTGACGCATATCCAAGAGGAGCTGCGCGATAACTGTGACGAGGACTATTTCACCATTCTCCTCCGTATCTTTATGATGCGCCTTGCCGAGAGATGTGCAAGAGAATATAAGTGCCACGCGCTCATTACGGGCGAGAGCCTTGGGCAGGTTGCCTCGCAGACGCTTGCCGCAATAGAGGTTACCGACTCGGTAGTAAATATGCCCGTCTTCCGCCCCTGCATCGGTCTTGACAAAAACGAGATCGTTATAGAGGCGCGCCGCTACGGTACCTTCGATACCTCTATACTCCCCTTCGAGGATTGCTGCACCGTCTTCACCCCAAGACACCCGAAAACCAAGCCGCGTATCGAGGACGTTATGAAGCAACTTGAACGCATTGACGTAGAGGGACTTATCGAGGAAGCCTGGGCTTCGATGACCACCGAAACCAAGCTCGTTTATCCAGAATATCGCTAAAATGTAAATCTTTATATACAAAAATCGCCCGTTTTCTCAAAACGAGCGATTTTTTCTTGCCTCTTTTATTGTCAAAAATGTTTTGTTTTTTTTGCGGCGACGGTGTGAAAAAATTACTTAACAACCTCGACTCTTATCGTGTTGGTGCTACCTGCCGCACCGCCTATCTGGCCGCCCGTGAGAACGACGTTATCTCCCCTCGAGAGACGACGGAGAACCGACGCGCGTTTGAACGCCTGATAGAACATTACCTCCATAGACTCGAACTGCTCTCCGAGCACGGGCGTTACTCCCCAGCTGAGGTTGAGCTTACGGAAGGCGCGTTCGTTCGTTGTAATTCCGATAATGTCTATCGGGGAACGGAAGCGGCTCACCATTCTCGCCGTCTTTCCGCTTATCGAGTTTACGACGATGCACTTTGCCGATACGTCGATAGCCATAGCGCAGGTTGCGTGAGAAACGGCGTCTGCGTTGCTCCTTATCTTGAACTCGGTGGTTCTGAACCACTCGCCGTAATCAATTCCGCGCTCGGTGAACTCGGCAACCTCTGCCATCACCTTGACGGACTCGGCAGGGTGGTCGCCTGCGGCGGTCTCGCCCGAGAGCATTATAGCCGACGAGCCGTCGTAAACCGCGTTTGCAACGTCGGAAATCTCTGCACGGGTAGGCCTTGGATTCTTTATCATAGACTCGAGCATCTCCGTAGCGGTGATAACTCGCTTTCCAAGAAGCCTGCATTTCTTTATGAGGAACTTCTGTATCGAGGGCACCTCTGCATAGGGAATTTCAACGCCGAGGTCGCCTCTTGCAACCATAATTCCGTCGGCAACGCTGCAAATTCCTTCTATATTATCAACACCCGCGCGGTTTTCTATCTTTGCGATAGTGTCGATATCACGTCCGCCGTTTGCATCGAGGAACTCACGCACCGCGCGTATGTCTGCCTCGCAGGAGACGAAGGAGGCGGCAACGAAATCAATTCCGTGCTCTATACCGAAAAGCAGGTCGCGCCTATCCGCCTCCGAAAGATATTCTGCGCGTAGGGTCTTGTTCGGAAAATTCATGCTCTTTCTGTCGGAGATTTCTCCGCCTGCAAGTACCTCGCACCTCGCCTCTGTGGCGGTAAGCTCGCGCACCTCGAATATAACGAGCCCACCTGCAAGGAGAATTTTATCTCCCACCTCAAGGTCCTCGGTGAGCTTCTTATAATTTACCGAAACTCGGCGTCCGGCACCCTCTACGTCCTCGGTGGTGAAGGTGAATTCGTCGCCCTCGGAAAGGGTGATTTTTTTATCCTTAAAGGTCTTTATTCTGTATTCGGGACCCTTGGTGTCGAGCATAATCGCGATAGGAAGCTCGAGCCTCTCGCGCACCGACTTTATGAGCTCAATAGTTCTTGCGTGCTCCTCGTGAGTTCCGTGAGAGAAGTTGAGCCTTGCGACGTTCATGCCTGCGCGGCACATTTTCGTCAGCATTTCCTCGCTCGAGGAAGCAGGCCCTATCGTTGCGATAATTTTAGTCTTGCGCATATAAATTTCCTTTCGAAAGATAAGCTGATTTTTTATAGTTACAGTTAGTTTCGGCAGTTTTACAGCTACATTATACTCCCGGGGAAATGGAAAGTCAAGTAAATTTGCAGTTACTTTTAAAGAGAGATATTTCCGTGTTCCCATAAGCGGTGAAATAAGTGGTATAATAAATGCGATAAAGCTCGGAAAATGTCGAAAATGTAAATAAAAGATTTCAATTTCTGCAAAAAAACGGTGAAGTTGTGCTCGAAAACCGAGAACAAAAATAAAAGAGGAGCAAGCGCGGTGCTTGCTCCTCTTTCGTGAATAAAACTATTATCTGTTAAGGATAAGCTTGGTAAGCTCAACGGGATTAACGATAACGCCGTCCTTGTAAACGCGCATATTGCCCGAAGCAATCTCGTCGATGAGGATAACCTCGTCGCCGTTGTAGCCGAACTCGAACTTGATGTCCCAAAGGTCGAGGCCGATGGACTTAAGGTCGTCAGCAACGATCTTGGTAATCTTAAGGGTCTGAGCCTTCATGCTCTCGAACATCTCGGTAGACATAACGCCGAGTGCTGCAAGTCCCTCAGCGGTAACGAGGGGGTCGCCCTTTGCATCGTTCTTGAAGGTGCACTCTACGTAGCCGCCCTCGAGCACGGTGCCGTCAGCGATGTACTCGCCGTATCTGCGAATGAAGCTACCCGTAGCAACGAGACGGCAGATAACCTCGAGGCCGTGGCCGAATACCTTACCGGGGAGAACCTCCATAGTAGCGTTGTCGATGTCAGCATCAACGTAGTGAGTCTTGATGCCTGCCTTCTTAAGAAGCTCAAAGTAGTAGATGGAGGTGCGCAGATTTGCCTTTCCGATGCCCTCAATCTTAAGACCTACGCTGTTTTCACCGGGATCGAAAACGCCGTCCTTACCGGTGCAGTCGTCCTTGAACTTGAGCATTACGTTTCCGTTTTCAAGAGAATAAACGTCCTTGGTTTTTCCTTCGTAAATAAGTTTCATAGTGAAATAAATCCTCCGTCGCCTTTCGGCGTAAATTAATTACTTATATATTCTATCACATTTTTTTTGGCTTGTACAGTTTTTTTTGAAATTTTTTTGAAAAAAACTAAAAAAACGCATTTTCCACAAGCGAAAAGTCGAAAAATCGTGGGTAATTTATTTTACTCTCACAAAAGGAAAAACGAAAAAAGCTCCCAGCAGCCCCCTCTCCCTCTTGACTTTCGGGGAGAAAATTGTTACAATATTTATGAAAAAGGAAGCGGAGATGATAGAATGCTAAACAGAGTTGTAACGGTGGACTTCGGAAAAAAGAGCGGAAGGATAAAGCCCCTTCTTTGTATGAACGGCGGACCGCGCTCGGGCGGATACGACCTGCCCTCGGATTTTTCGGATGAGTTTTCAGAGCTTGCAGTGCCGTTTGTGCGCACCTCGGGTGCGGCAGGCGAATACGGACAGAATCAGTTCGTGAATATACACTGTATATTCCCCGAGTGGGACGCAGACCCCGAACTCGAGGGGTCCTATAACTTTTTGCCGACCGACCTCTATCTTGCCTCTGTCAAAAACGCAGGTGCCGCGATATTCCTTCGCCTCGGCGAGAGCCCCGAGCCCTACGCGAGAAAGCTCTATGCAAAAGCACCACTCGACCCCGAAAAATGGGCGTCGGTCTGCGAGCATATCATAGCCCACTATAACGAGCTGTGGGCGTCGGGCTTCAAGCTCGGAATAAAATATGCCGAAATCTGGAGCGGAGCCGACTCGCGTGAGTGCTTTGACTCCGACCCGACCCTCTACTACGAGCTTTACAGAGTTACGGCAAACCGTCTGCGCGAGAGATTTCCGAAGCTGAAAATCGGCGGCTACGGCTCGCTCGGCTTTTCTTCGCTTAACCGCCTCGATGCAGGCGAGGAGGAGAAGGGCGCTATCTCCTTTATGCAGAAATTCCTCGCTTACATAAGAGCCGAGGCAACGAAAGCGCCTCTTGATTTCTTCAGCTGGGATTGCTATACCTCTAACCCCGACGAGCTCGCTATGCACGCAAAATACGCGCGCACCTACCTCGATACGGCAGGCTTTCGGAAAACGAGGAGCTTCGTTTCCTCGTTCGGCCCCTCGAAAAAGAGCACGGCCCTTCCTGCGCTCCGACCCGATTACCCGTCTGAGCTCTGCGCATCGCTGATACTTGCGCAGAAGTCCTCGATAGATATGATGATGTACTCCACCGCCGACGCACACGACGAGCGGAACGGACTTTTCTCGGTAGAGGATTTCCGTACCCACCGCCGATACGCCGCCTATAACGCCGCCCTTGCCTTCGGCAAGCTCTATAAGCTCGGCACGGCCCTCGAGACGACGGGTGACTACCGCAAGGAGGTCTACGCCCCCGCCGCAACCGACGGTAGCGAGGCGGCTATACTCGCCACCACGAGAAATTATCAGGGCAAGCTCGAGATAGTCTTAAAGGATTCTTCCTACACCGCCTGCACCGTCGTGAAGACAGCCCCCGGCGGCGAGAGAGGGCAGGGAGTCGTCTATCGCGCGGAAAACGTTCCCATAACCGGCGGAAAAATCATCATTCCCGTAAAACAAAACGAAATATATTTCGTCACCCTCTTTGGCAGTTTGTGAAAAATTACTAAAATAGAGAAATAATTTTTGAAAGTTTTTTCGAGCCAAAGGGAAACTTGTATATTGACTTTACTATTATAATATGATAAAATATTAAAGGTAAAGGTTTTTGTTACTGACGGGTGCGCGGAATTGACCGCGTGGGAGCAAAAATCAAATAATTGCCGAACCGTCTGGGCAGACTACCTTTATGGGGTAGGACTGCCCTTTTTGTATTTTCTACAATAATTCTAAGATTTTTTTACAAGGAGTGAAAAATGAAAAAAGTCGCTATTTTGATGGGAAGCGACAGCGACCTTCCCATAGTTGAGAAAGCAATTAACGTTCTCAAGGATTACTCTATTCCTCACGAGGTGCACGTTTACTCGGCACACAGAACTCCGAAGGAGGCTGCCGATTTCGTTTCCTCTGCGCGCGCAAGCGGCTTCGGCGTAATTATCGCCGCTGCAGGAATGGCTGCTCACCTCGCAGGTGCGGTTGCCGCAAACACGACGCTTCCCGTAATAGGTATTCCGATTTCGTGTAAGAACACGGGCGGCTTTGACGCTCTCCTTGCTACCGTGCAGATGCCCTCGGGTATTCCCGTTGCCACCGTTGCCATAGACGGCGCGGCTAACGCGGCTCACCTCGCAGCAGAGATTCTTGCCCTCTCCGACGAGGCTCTTGCAGAGAAGATTATCGCCGCTCGCGAGGCTGCACACGACACCGTTCTCTCGAAGAACCGCGCGGTTGAAGAAAAGTTCAACGCATAAGAC
>JAZOMD010000009.1:0-14134 GCA_045653745.1 Eubacteriales bacterium
TAGGACATATGGACTCTTATCTGGTGCGTGCGCCCCGTCTCAAGACGGAGTGCAAGATAGGAAACCTGACCGAAGCGCTCGAGCACCTCGTAGTGAGTGACGGCATCGCGTGCAGAGCCCTGTCCGTCCTTTATAACAGCCATTTTCTTTCTGTCAACGGGGTGCCTGCCGATAGGAAGGTCCACCGTTCCCCTGTCCTCGGAGAAGCCGCCCGTCACGAGAGCGCGGTATTCGCGCACAACCGCGTGCACCTTCAGGTCGTCCGATAGCCGCGCGTGTGCCTCGTCGCACTTTGCCACAACCAGAAGGCCCGAGGTGTCCTTGTCAATTCTGTGGACTATTCCCGGGCGCATAGCACCGCCGACGCCCGAAAGCGAGTCGCGGCAATGGTAGAGCAGGGCGTTGACGAGAGTGCCGGTGTAGTTGCCGGGCGCAGGATGCACGACCATTCCCGAGGGCTTATTTATAACTATAATGTAGTCATCCTCGTAGACTATATCGAGGGGAATATCCTCGGGGAGCGCGTCAATCTCCTCGGGCTCTTTTTCGGTGTATTCGAGTATATCGCCCGTGCGCACCGCCTGCTTTTTCTCGGCGGCCCTTCCGTTGAGAGTAATGAAGCCCTCCTCGCACAGTCTCGCCGCAGCGCTCCTCGAGAGAGAAAACGCCTCTCCTGCAGCCGCGTCGAGCCTTCTTCCCGAGAGGGCCTCGTCAATTTTAAAAATCATTTTTTACCCTTACCCTTCTGCTTTTTGCTCTCCGCGATAAGATCGAGCACTAAAGCGAGAATAAGAAGCCCAGCACCGATACACACGAAGGAATCGGCGGTGTTGAATACGGGGAAATCTATAAATTTCACCTCTATAAAATCTATAACGAAGCCGAGGGAAATTCTGTCTATCATATTACCGGCACCGCCTGCGGCTATCATAGAGAGGGATACGCCGTAGAGCTTGTTTTCAGCGTGGCCGAGATAGAGGTAGAGTAGCATACCGAGCACCGTCACGGTCGATATGACGAGGAAGACCCACCTGTGGTTTGCGAGCATTCCCCACGCGGCACCCTTGTTGTGTATATGAGAAAAGCTGACGATGCCCTTTATAACGGGAATACTCTCTCCGTATTCGATAAACTCGACGGTAAGCACCTTCGTAATTACGTCGAGCGCTATAACCGCGAGAATTATCGCGGTGTAGAGAATATAGCTCCCGAGCGGAAGCCTTTTGAAAATTTTCATATTAATTTCCATTCTGTCGCCTATCGGGCGACCGCACAAATTTCAGATGAATTTTATATCACTTTCACGCTAACTCCATTCATAACTAGATTGCAGGAAGAATAGTGTTCAGAAATGACAAAAGCATATAGCCAACGAAAAACGGCCAGTCTATGATAGAATTCTCGCCGACACCGAACTTCGCCATAACCACCCTGACGGGTACTATGAACGGCTCGGTGATGAGGGCGCACAGGATATAGACGCGGCTGCTCTCGGGCTCTACGAAGAAGGGAAGTATAACTCTTAGCAGCATAGCGACGGACGCTATGGAGAGAATTACCTGCACCGTTTTCGCAATTATGTAAACAATTGTTATCAAATCGGGCTCCTTGGTGGTTCTGAAATATTTTTTTAGGGGACTCGCGGCACGAGGCGCGTGTCCCCTAATTTCCCTTAACGGGCGTCTGATACGTCCACGTTGTGAGGCGTAATTATGTATGCACTCTTGGATACGTTCTGAATGTCACCGTCGGTCGAGTAGGTAACTCCGTTCAAGAAGTCTAGCATACGCAGAGTCGAGGGTGCATCGAGAAGCTCGATGTTAAGGAGCACGGTGCAGCCTGCGAGAAGATAGTCGGCAACGGTGCTGACCTCCTCGAAGGAAGCAGGGCGCACTATCTTGAACTCGATGTTGGAATCTGCGTCTCCGGTGTTTGCTATCATAGAGGTGGTGGGCTTTTTTTGCTCCTCGTATTTTTCTTCTGTAACGGCAGGCTCCTCCTCGTAGGGCTTGAAGGTTACCTCCTCTGCAGCCTCCATAGACTGTTTTGCGTTTTTAAGCTTGTCTGCAAGTGTCTTAAACATTTTCATTGAACTTCCTTTCACTTAGTAAAGAGCCTTCTGCCGACTCGTACGAGCGTCGCGCCCTCGTCGATGGCAACCGCATAGCTGTCGCTCATACCCATAGAGAGTATGCCGTCGCCCTCAAAGCCGTAGGTCTCCTTGATTTTATCAAAAATTTCTTTTGTAAGCCTGAAATAGGGTCGCATATCCTCGGGGTCGTCGAGCACGGGGCCCATCGTCATAAGTCCCGAGACGGCGATATTCGGAAGCTCTCTTACCTTTAAGAAAAACTCCTCTGCTTCCTCGGGCAGAATTCCGCCCTTGTTTTCCTCTCTCGCCGAATTTATCTCGATAAGCACGGGCACGCGCCTGCCAACCTTCTCTGCCTGCTTGTTTATTTCAAGCGCGAGGGTGTATCCGTCGAGCGAATGAATGAGAGCGACCTCGCTTATTATCGACTTTACCTTATTTCTCTGAAGATTGCCTATCTCGTGAAGCCTCGGTGAAAGCCCTGCTTCCTTAAGGAGCGCGCCGCGGCGCACAAGCTCCTGAGGACGGTTCTCTCCGACGTCGGAAAGTCCTGCCCGACAGAGAGCAACGAGCTCCTCGTCGCTTCCGCTCTTGGTAACTCCGACGAGGGTGACCTTGCCCTTACCGAGCGTGGCAATTTCTTCAAGAAGTGAGTTTAGATTTCTGCCTATATAATCGTAATTTTCCATATACTTCTCTGTTTTCACGCCAAATTTTTTATTTAAAATAATTATATCATAATTTCTATCCCAAATGCAAGGGCTAAAGCAAAAATTCTTTCAAAATATTATTCTCGCTTTCCTCTTGATTTTATATATGATTTATGATACAATATTACGGTAGATAAAAAGAGAGGAGTTTTTCGTATGCACGATACAGTGCTTGGCTCGGAGCTTCCGAGCGTTTCGGCGCTTGCTTACTTAGGCGATGCGCGTCATTCTCTTTTCGTGCGCGAGATGCTCGTCAAGAGAGGCGTCAGTAAGTCGGCAAGGCTCAACGAGCTTTCCCTGTCCTACGTTACCGCAGAGGCGCAGGCGAGAGCTATGAGGAAAATAGAGCCCCTGCTTCTTGAGGACGAGCGCGAGGTTTACCGCCGCGCGGCAAACTCGGGGCATTTGAATAAGCCGAAGCACGCAAGCGGTGCCGATTACCGTGCTGCAACGGGCTTTGAGGCGCTTATAGGAATGCTTTACTGGATAGGCGATGGCGAGAGGCTCGAGGAATTGCTCTTGTTAACGACGGAAAATGAATGTGAGGAGAAGATAAATGATACAGAGAATTAAAGGAACGATGGATATACTCCCCTCGGAGACTCCGCTTTGGAGATACATAGAGGGCGTAATGCGCGAGGAGGCAGAGAAGTACGGCTACGGCGAGATACGCACGCCTACCTTTGAGAGCACCGAGCTTTTCGTAAGAGGCGTTGGCGATACCACCGACGTCGTGCAGAAGGAGATGTACACCTTTGCAGACAGAGACGACGAGAAGACCATCTCGCTTCGCCCCGAGGGTACGGCTTCGGTAGCGAGAGCTATTATCGAGAACGGTAAGTGCTCCGACACGATGCCACTTAAGATCTACAATATAATTTCCTGCTTCCGCCACGAGAAGCCTCAGGCAGGCAGAAGCCGCGAGTTCTTCCAGTTCGGTACAGAGACCTTCGGCTCGTACAGCCCTGCGTCCGACGCAACCGTTATCGCGCTCGGCAATTCGGTTCTGCGCCGTCTCGGACTTAAGAAGATAAGCCTTCACATAAATTCGATAGGCTGTAAGGAGTGTCGCCCCCAGTACAGAGGCGCGCTCGTCGATTACTTCAAGGCGTCCGAGGACAAGCTCTGCGACACCTGTAAGACAAGACTTACGAAGAACCCTCTTCGCCTTCTTGACTGCAAGAATCCCGACTGTGCCGGGCTCGCGAAGGGTGCACCTAAGACGGTGGACCACCTTTGCCCCACCTGCGAGAAGAACTTTGCGCTCCTTCGCGCATCTCTTGACGCTATGGGCATCGAGTACGTGGTTGACCCTGCTATCGTGCGCGGTCTTGACTACTATACCGGCACCGTATTCGAGTTTATCGCAGACGGCATAGGCGCACAGTCCACCGTTTGCGGCGGCGGCAGATACGACGGCCTCGTTTCCTCTCTCGTCGGTCCCGAGCTTCCCGGCATAGGCTTCGGTATGGGTATTACCAGAGTTATCCTTGCCATGCAAGAGGAAGGCGTTGCCGCAGTAGAGGAGAAGAACCCCGTTCTTTATATCGCATCTCTTGGCGAGAGGGCTATGGTTGAGGGACTTAAAATTACCGAAAGACTCCGCCGCGAGGGCAGGTACGCAGAGTGCGACCTCGTTGGCAGAAGCCTTAAGGCGCAGATGAAGTATGCAAACAAGCTGAATGCCGACTACACGCTCATAATCGGTGACTCCGAGATAGATGCAGGCAAGGCGCAGCTCCGTAATATGAAGACGGGCGAGCAGACCGAGGTCGAGCTTGCAAGCTTCGTTATCTGATTATGAGAGTAAGAGAGAATTTTCTTCCGGTCAGTGCCGCGGACGTTTCGGCGCGCGGCTGGTCGGACGTAGATTTCGTATATGTGACGGGTGATGCCTACGTGGATCACCCGTCCTTCGGCGTTGCGATAATTTCGCGCGTGCTCGAGAGCGAGGGCTTTCGCGTGGCGATACTTTCGCAGCCCGATTATAAGAGCTCCGAGGACTTCAAGCGCTTTGGAAGACCGCGCCTCGGCTTCCTTGTGACAAGCGGAAATATAGACTCTATGGTCGCACATTATACCGTCTCAAAGAAGCATCGCTCCTACGACTATTACAGCGCAGGCGGAAAAATGGGCGCGCGTCCGGACAGGGCGGTTATAGTCTACTGTAACAGAATACGCGAGGCGTACGGTGACGTGCCGATAATTATCGGCGGTCTTGAGGCGTCGCTTCGCCGCTTTGCGCACTACGATTATTGGGAGGACAGGGTAAGGCGCAGTATACTCGTCGACTCCCGTGCAGACCTTCTCACCTACGGAATGGGTGAAAATATACTTACGAGAATTGCGCGCCTTCTTGATAAGGGCGTGCCGATAAAGAAGATACGCGACGTGCGCGGTACGGTCTACCTCGGCAAAAAGGGTGACACCGTCCACTTCGACGCCGTGGAAACTGCCGACTTTGACCTTCTTAAATCCGATAAAGAGGCGTACGCACGCGCCTTTTCGGTGCAGTATAAAAATACCGACTCCGTAAGAGGCAAGGCGGTTATAGAGTATTACGGAGATAAAATGCTCGTTGCAAATCCGCCTATGCCGCCTCTCGAGAGGGAGGAGCTCGACAGAGTTTATTCGCTCCCCTTCGCGCGTGACTATCACCCCGACTACGATAAGGACGGCGGCGTGCCGGCAATAGCCGAGGTAAAGCATTCGATAACCCACAACCGCGGCTGCTTCGGCGCCTGCAACTTCTGCGCCATAGCCTTTCATCAGGGGCGCGAGGTGCGCTCAAGGAGCGAGGAGAGCGTTCTTTCCGAGGCACACAAGATAGTGGCTATGGACGACTTCAAGGGCTATATAAACGACGTCGGCGGCCCTACCGCCAACTTCCGCTATCCTTCCTGCGAAAAGCAGAAGACTATGGGCGTTTGCCCGAACAAAAAGTGCCTTGCTCCCACCCCTTGTAAAAACCTGAAGGTTGACCACACCGAGTATGCGCGCCTTCTCGGAAAAATCGAGGCGATAGACGGCGTAAAGCGCGTTTTTGTACGCTCTGGTATACGTTTTGACTATCTTCTCGAGGATAAGAACGACGCATTCTTCCGTCAGCTCGTCGAAAGACATACCTCTGGACAGCTCAAGGTCGCGCCCGAGCATTGCTCGAATAACGCACTCTCTATGATGGGCAAGCCCCCCGTTGAGGTGTTCGAGGCGTTCAAGAAAAAGTATTTCGCGCTCTGTAAGGAAGCAGGGCTCGAGCAGTATATAGTTCCGTATCTTATGTCCAGCCACCCCGGCACGACTATGAACGATGCCGTCGAGATGGCGCTCTGGCTTAAAAAGTGGGGTTATCTTCCCGAGCAGGTGCAGGACTTCTATCCCACTCCCGGCACGGTTTCCACCGTTATGTATTACACGGGAATAAATCCTCTTTCGGGCAAGCGCGTGTACGTCACCACCGACTACCGCGAAAAGCAGCTCCAGCGAGCTCTGCTTCAGTATTCGAAGCCCGAGAACGCAAATCTCGTAAGAGAGGCGCTCCGTATCGCAGGCAGAGAGGAGCTTATCGGCACGGGGCCCGAATGCCTTGTGCGCCCTGCGTTCAGGCAGGGTGAGAATACCCGTTTCGTACCGAAGGGGAAGGGAAAAGAGCCCTCGCGCCGCACTACGAAATCTCTGCCCAAATCGGGCAAGGCGGCGAAGATAGACAGAGTCTTCGGTAAAGATGCCGAGCGTATAAGGCGCGAGGCGGCAAAAATGGCGTCGACAGGCAGACCCACGGCGCGTAAAGCAGCCGCGAGCAAACCAAAAAAAGGAAATAAGCGATAAACTTCGTAATGTTTACGAAGCCTTTTTCGACAAAAGTAACACTTTGTTCGAAATGATGGAAAAACTTCATCAAGGGGTAGCTTATGAAGCCTTTTGGGGCAAATATCGGAAAAGTATAATTTTGTGAAAAAACGCAAGAAGTGAACAAAATCAAGGTGAAAAATGTGGATAACTCGGGCATAACTCGAGGCTTGTCCACGGAAAATCGGGCTTTTCGCGCTTTTTTCGACAAAAAGTTTTCAACAATTTCCACAGTTCAATATGTGGAAAACTCGGTTTTTGAGGCTTTTTTCAGCGGGGCAAAGGTCGGGAATTTGTAGTCCTCACAGCTTTTTTCGCAAGTCGGCAGTCGCCTTTTCCTAGCTCCGAATTTTCTGCCCTCGATTTTTTTGGTGGTATTTTTTACGAAAGCCATCGGCTATTGCACAAAAATGACGAAAGTACGGTTAAAAAATGATAGAAATTGTAGAAAAGTATCTAAAAGCCAAGCGCGATTTGTTTGATAAAGCCTACGGAAGAAGGCTTAATCCCGAGCAGTGCCGCGCCGTTTTCACCGCAAAGGGGCCGCTCCTCGTGCTTGCAGGTGCAGGAAGCGGAAAGACAACCGTTCTGGTTAACCGAATTGCCTACCTTATAAAATACGGCAACGCCTATTTCTCGGACTACGTTCCCGAGGGAATGACGCCCGAGGCGGTGAGGGCTCTCGAGGGTGCTCTCGAGATGTCGCCCGAGGAAATCGAGGAGATTTTGCCTCAGTTTATCGTCGAGCCCTGCCCCCCGTGGGCGGTGCTTGCCATCACCTTCACCAATAAGGCGGCAAAGGAAATCAGAGACAGAGTAACCCGTACCGTTGAGGACGAGGTTGCCGCAGGCGATATATGGACGGGCACCTTCCATTCGGTGTGCGTGCGTATCCTTCGCAAGTGGGGCGACCGCATCGGATATAAGGACGGCTTCTCGATATACGATACCGACGATAAAAAGCGTATGCTCACTATGTGTATGCGCGAGCTTAATATAGACGAGAAAAGGCTTGCTCCGAAGGCTGTGGCAAACGCTATCAGTATGGCAAAGGACGAGCTTAAAACCCCCGACGACCTCGAGACCTCCGCCGACCCGCGCACCCGAGACCTCGTGGAGATATACAGACTTTACGAGAGAAAAATGCGCGAGTATTCGGCTCTCGATTTCGACGATATAATTATGCGCACGGTAGAGCTTCTCGAGAGAGATTCCGAGGTGCGCTCCTACTATCAGAGAAAGTTCAGACACGTCCTTGTAGACGAGTATCAGGATACCAACTACGCGCAGTTCGTTCTGACGACCCTGCTCTCCGACGGACACAGAAATATAATGGTAGTCGGAGACGACGACCAGAGTATATATAAATTCCGCGGCGCGATTATCGAGAATATTCTTAACTTCGATAAAACCTATCCCGACGCGGCTGTCGTAAAGCTCGAGCAGAACTACCGTTCTACGGGAAATATCCTCGACGCGGCAAACGCCGTTATCAAAAACAACGGCCAAAGACACGATAAGCGCCTCTGGTGTGACAAGGGTGCAGGAGAGAAAATCCTTCTGCGCGAGACGCTCGACCAGAACGACGAGGGCAAGTACATCATAGATAAAATTACCCAAGGCGTGCGCACGGAGAACAGAAGGTACTCGGATTTCGCCGTCCTCTACCGTGTCAACGCGCTCGGAAGAACGCTTCAGTCTTCCTTTGCAAAGAGTGGCGTGCCCTTCAAGGTTATAGGAGATATGGGCTTCTACGACCGCAAGGAAGTAAAGGATATGTTAGCCTACCTCTCGGTGCTTAATTCTCCGAGTGACAACCTGAGACTTAAGCGTATTATAAACGAGCCGAAGCGTAAGATAGGCGCGGCAACCGTCGATGGGGTAGAGGAAATCGCCTCGTCGCTCTCGCTCTCTATGTACGAGGTAATGAAGAACGCCTCGGAATATACCGCCCTTTTAAAGAGCGCAGAAAAGCTCACGGGCTTCACCTCTCTTATAGAATCTGTAAAGGAAGAAAAAACTCTCCCATCCGAGATAATCACCGCCCTCTTTGAGAGGTCGGGATATAAGGATATGCTCAAAGCCGAGGGTTTTGAGGGAGAGGGAAAAATAGAGAACGTATCGAGCTTTATCGACGCCGCCGTCGAGTACGAGCAGCGCTGCATGGCGAGCGATACCGAGCCCACCGTTACAGAATTTTTAGAGGAAGTCTCCCTCGTATCCGACGTCGATAAATACGACGAGAGCGCAGACGCCGTAGTTCTTATGACGGTGCACGCGGCAAAGGGTCTCGAGTTCCCCGTGGTATTCCTTGCAGGAATGGAAGACGGGATTTTCCCCTCGCTCCAGAATATCGGAGACGAGGCTGAAATGAGCGAGGAAAGGCGCCTTGCCTACGTCGCAATAACCAGAGCTAAGGAAAGGCTTGTAATTACCCACGCAAAGAACAGACTTATGTACGGAAAGACGGGCTATAATCCGCTCTCCCGTTTCATTAAGGACGAGGTGCCAAGGCAGCTTTTCGAGGAAGACAGACCCCGTCGCATACCGCCGAAAACGCCTCTCTATTCGCACCAGAATACAGGTAGAGTAAGCATTCCCACCACCAGCTCGGAATTCCGCCGCGCTCCCGAAACTATGGCGAGAAGCCGCACCAAGAGCGGTGCCGCAGAGTACGGCATAGAGCGCCTCTCGGCAGGCACGCGCGTGTCGCACGCCGTCTTCGGTGAGGGTAGCATAATCTCTGCAAGAGATATGGGCGGCGACGTTCTCTACGAGGTTAAGTTCGATAACGGACAGACGAAAAAGCTGATGGCAACCTTCGCAAAACTGAGGAAAATATAAACGGCTGATTATTTCAGGCATAACCGAATGAAAAAGAGGTAGAATTTGCTACCTCTTTTTTGTATTCATAGACTCTAAAAGAAACGAAACCGCAAATTCGCACCCCGCTATAAACGCCCTTTGTGCAAACATCGCGTCGAGAGTGCATAGCGAGTCAATATATTTTTGCACCGCCTCTGTTTGCTCCGCGTTGAGCATAGCGCGCGCTTTTTCGGATAGCGCCGCTGACGTCTTAGTGAGGCTTCGCTCTTCGTCGGTTCCGAGCGTTGCGTTCTCCTCTAAAAGATAATCGTTCCATAGTCTTTCAAGCGTTTGTTTCATCTTTTTCTCTCCTTTTTGTATTAGTTCAAAAGCAAACTAAATATATTATAGTCCATATGTGAACTAAAGTCAACTGTTTTTAGTTCATTTGTGTTATAATTTTTAAAAAATAAGGGGTGGTAAAAAATGAGCCTATATCAAAGACTAAAGGACCTTCGTGAAGATGCCGATAAAAGTCAGGAAGAAATTGCGAAAATTATAGGCACGAGCCAATCCTATTACGCGCAGTACGAAAACGGCAAAAGAGCTATTCCCTTTGAGCGTATGGTCGCTTTGGCAAGATATTATAACGTTTCTCTCGACTATCTCGCAGGACTTATCGACACGCCGAGAAAATTAAAATAAATACGGGCTTAATTTACTAAGCGACTAAAAAAACAGAGAATTTTTTATTTGTCTGCTTCGGCCTTTTTTTGAATGCAGTGGTATAATAATTTTACAAAAGATGTTTTTATATCGGAGACAATATATGTACGTTTATCAGAGACTAAAGGATATTCGCGAGGATTCGGACAAAAAGCAAGAGGAGATTGCTTTGATTCTGAATATTACCAGACAGCAATATCAGCTTTACGAAAGCGGAAAGCGTGAAATGCCTATGCACCATTTCATAGTTTTGGCTAAATATTATAACGTTTCTCTCGACTACCTTGCAGGACTTATCGACACGCCGAGAAAATTGATGTAAGGCAATATTAAAAAATGCAACAAAGGAGTGGCTAAAACCACTCCTTTGTGTTTTTATCTGTATATCGAGCCGCAACCGAGCATTTTCTCTATCGCCATAAGCCTGTTATACTTTGCCGTTCTGTCGCACCTTGCGGGCGCACCCGTCTTGATAAACGGTGCACCGAGGGAAACTGCGAGGTCTGCAATAAAGGTGTCCTCGGTCTCGCCCGAGCGGTGCGAGATTATGAAGTCGTAGCCCGACTCCCTAGCGCGCATTACAACGCTCTGCGTTTCGGTGAGAGTGCCTATCTGATTTGGCTTTATGAGTATAGAGTTTGCAAGACCTGCCTTTATTCCGTCAAAGAGCCTTTTCTCGTTTGTCACGAAAAGGTCGTCGCCCACGAGGCGCACTCTGTCCGAGAGCTCCGAGGTGAGGAGCTTCCAACCGTTACGGTCGTCCTCGCCGAGCCCGTCCTCAATAGAGATTATAGGGTAGCGAGAGACAAGCTCCGAGTAGTATTTTATAAGCCCCTCGCAGTCGGTTTTCTTACCGCGCTTTGGCATAAGGTAGCCCCCGTCCGTCCACCATTCGCTCGCCGCCGCATCGAGTGCTATCTTCACCTTGTCCGTGCCGTAGCCCGTGCGCTCGATAGCCTCGCATATCAGCTCTATCGCCTGCTCGTCGCTTTTCAGGTCGGGGGCAAATCCGCCCTCGTCTCCCACCGCCGTCGAAAGTGCTCGCTTACGGAGAATGTCACGGAGAGTGTGATATATTTCGCTCGCCGCGCGCACCGCCTCGGTGAGCGCTCCTATCCCCGACGGTACTATCATAAATTCCTGAATATCGAGGTTGTTCTCGGCGTGCCTTCCGCCGTTAATGACGTTGAGCATAGGCACGGGAAGACGCCTTGCGTTCACGCCGCCGAGATAGCGGTAGAGCTCCTGACCGCTTACTTTAGCCGCCGCGCGTGCCGTCGCGAGCGAGACGGCGAGAGTGGCGTTCGCACCGAGCCTCTCCTTGTTTTCCGTGCCGTCAAGGTCGATTAGCGCGTGGTCTATCGCTGCCTGCTCGCAGGCAAATTTTCCTTCGATAACGGGAGAAATTATCTCGTGGATACGCTGCATAGCCGAGTGTACCCCGAGTCCTCGGTATCTCTCCTTTGCTTCGTCGCGCAGCTCGTGCGCCTCGTATTTTCCCGTCGATGCTCCCGACGGCACGCTCGCCCTGCCTACGGTGCCGTCCTTAAGATAGACGCTCGCCTCAATAGTCGGATTTGCGCGCGAGTCGAGAATTTCTCTTGCGGTAACTCTTTTGATTTCGTATAGCTCCTTGTTCATAGAAAAAACCTCCTTTTCCGGTATTGTACCCGAAAAAAGAAGGTTTTAAACTTATATTGATTTTATTACCTCTTCGTAGGTGTAAAGCGAGCCGAGAGAGAAGACCGCCGTGCCCTCGCGCTCTGCGTAGGAAAGTGCCGCGTCGAGAGCTTCCTTTATGCTCGCCATAGGCGTAGCCTCGACCCCGTGCTCGGATATTATCCTCGCGTAGTCGGCAGCCGAGAGTGCTCTCGGATTATCAGGCGTGATAGTGAAAACGCGCGCTGCAACCACCGACAGACTCTTTGCAATAGTCCTATAATCCTTGTCGGAGAGCACTCCGCTCACCACCGCCACGCGCCTGTCCTTAAAGTAATGCTTTATGCTTTCGACCGCCGCCGAAATACCCTCTGCGTTGTGCGCACCGTCGAAAATCACGGTCGGATTTTCCTTTATTATTTCAAACCTCGCGCGCCACCCGGCACGCGAAAGTCCCTCGTAAATATCTTCCTCCGAGAGCTCGATTCCGCGCGTGCGGAGTATGTCGCAGGCATCGAGAACGAGTGCCGCGTTTTTTGGCTGATATAGTCCGAGAAGGCTTATTTTGACAACTTTTCTTTGCTTATAGTCGATAACCGAGCCCGAAATATCGGCACTTTTAACCGAGAGGCGAGTGTAATCCGTCTTGAAAAACTCCGAGCCGCGCGCCTCTGCCGTCTCTCTTATAACCCTCTCTGCACCCTCGTCAGTGCCGCCGAAAAGAACGGGGGCTTCGTCCTTTATTATCCCTGCCTTTTCCGCGGCGATTTTCTCGGTAGTATCACCGAGGAAGGCTACGTGGTCGAGGGCAATTCCCGTTATAACCGAAAGCAGGGGATTTCTTATCACGTTCGTCGAGTCGAGCCTTCCGCCCATTCCTGCCTCGAGCACTACTACGTCACAGCCCTCCTCGCGGAAGTATTCGAGAGCGATAGCCGTAATCAGCTCGAACTCGGTGGGCTTATCCTTCATAGCCTCGGCTACGGGTCTTACGCGCTCGGTAATTCTCGCCAGCACCTTGTCGGGAATGTCCTCGCCGTTTATCCTCATTCGCTCGTTGAAGCGATAGATGTAGGGTGAGGTGAAAAGACCCGTCTTGTAGCCTGCGCGCACGAGCACCGAGGAGAGCATAGAGCAGAATGAGCCCTTGCCGTTAGTTCCTGCAACGTGCACGAAGCGCAATGCCCTCTCGGGGTGTCCGAGCCCTCGGCAGAGCTCCTCGATTCTCTCGAGCCCGGGCTTGCAGAAGGTCCAGCTTATTCCGTGTATATATTCAAGTGCCTCTTTGTAGGTCATAAAAACACTTATTCCTCTTTCTTTTTTTCTCCTCTGCCGCCTTTCATAGCCGAAAGCTGGTGCACGAGGGATTTGTTTTGCATAAGCGCTACGAGTATTACCCCTTCAAGCAGTCCTACGATAGCGTAGTTTAAAAGTCTCCAGAGCATAAGCACGGGTATGGGCATAGAATAAAATATCGCAAGTCCGAGCGTTTTCACCACCACCGAGCCGATAAGATGCCCAAGGGCAACCGAGAGGATAATCCTCACCGAGCGCCTTTTTATACCGACAAGAAAAGCGAGCCTGTACACCGCACCGCCGACAAATCCGATAAGGGCAGCCCCCACGGTGACGAGTGGGTTTATAGCGTAGCCGACGAGAAGACAGCCGACAAGGTCGGCAACCGCCCCGACGAGAAGTCCTGCGACGGGGCCGAAGGCTATGCCTGCAAAGAGTACGGGCAGGTTTTCAAAGCTGAAGCGCAAAATCTCTCCGACACCGAACGCAAGATATTTTCCCATAATTATACTGACAGCCGCCAGCATAGAGAGGGCGACGGTCACCTGCAAGGGAAACTTTACCTTTGAATTCATAAAAAAATACCTCCGTTTACAGATTTTACATCTTCTGCACCACGGGGTATCAAAAGTATATTACCTCGGTAACAGTGGGATGCGGAAAACACATCGCGAGCCGTAGCTCTTTCGTCCGTATGACAACTCCCCGTCCACACGGCACTAAACGCGCGTCTTCCTACTCTGTTCTTTCTACCTTAACAGTATACCACGCCGCGACCGTTTTTTCAAGAGGGTTTTGGACTTTTTTCGGCAAATTCGTTGTGAAAAAATTCACAAAAGAAGCCCCTAAAGGGGCGCAAAAATCCGTCAACTGTACAAAAATGATAAAATTTGGTGAAAACTATTGTATATTTGCGATAGTTATGGTATAATTGACAATGGTGTAAAACGGTTATTTTGCACCCAAAGAGAGAATAATAAAAATAAATTATATTTTT
>JAZOMD010000010.1:0-2166 GCA_045653745.1 Eubacteriales bacterium
CTTGTTTCCTACCTCGTCCATATAGCAGGCACAGGTGAAGGCGTCCTCACCCATAAGACCGAGCTTTGTAAGCTGGTCCTCGTAGAAGTCCTGCTTCGAGTACATAAATTTGTTGAATATAAGCTTCTGTAAAAGATTTGCAGGAACGTTCTTGTCAAGGGGTCTTGGGTCAACCGAGAATTTTTGCTCGGAGAGAGCACCTGCCTCGATAAGCTTATCCATAAGGTCGTATACAGGACCTATCATTTTAAGACCGAAGGAGGTAACGAGGTGGTTGTACTTTGAGGTAACGGGAACCATTTTATCTGCTCCGAAGGCCTCTCCGTAAGCAACGAGAGTCTTCATAACCTTCGCCATAACCTCACCGCGAGAGCCGCCAAGTATCTCCTGCTGTTCTGCCGTAAGCTGCATATTTTTTCTCCTTTTTGTAAACTTTTGTGTTCAATATCGTGTAATTCAGGCTTAAATCTTCATTGCGACGTCCCACGCGCCCCAGATAACCGTGCGCAGGCTTCCAACCGCGTCTGCGTCTCCGATGACGTGTACGGTACGGGATTTTTTAGCAATGGGAGCACTCCTATATCCTATCGAGGTGATAACGCTGTCTGCCGAAATCTTCTCCTCGGTGCCGTCCTTTTTAACCACGGTAACGCCGTCAGATTCGATTTTCTTAACGCCGGTTTCAAGATATACGGGAAGGCTGTTTGACGAGAAGAAATCGCGAAGGAAGCTCGAGTTCGGGAAGGGAACCTTCTTCGATACTATAAGGTCGTTCTGCATTTCGACTATGGCAGGCTGCTTACCCTGAAGGTAGAGGTCGTATGCTATCTCCGAGCCGGTAAGACCGCCGCCGATGATAACAACCTTTTCTCCGACGGGCTTTTTGCCGAGAAGGTAATCAACCGCCTCGATAGCGAGCTCCGAGCCCTCAACGGGGAGCCTTTTCGCCTTAGCGCCCGTTGCAATAATAACCTCGTCTGCCCCGAGAGAAGCGATGTCGGTTACCTCGGTGTTATACTTAACCTCGATACCGTGTCGGGATATTTCGCGCTCGTACCAGGCAATAAGCGCTCTGTCCTTTTCCTTAAACGAGGGAGCAGCCGCCGCGATAAACACGCCGCCGAGTCTGTCGGTCTTCTCGTAAAGAGTTACCGAGTGACCGCGCTTTTTGAGAACGAGTGCCGCTTCCATACCGCCGATACCGCCGCCGATAACCGCGACCTTCTTTATCTTCTTTGCAGGCTTAATGTCGTACTTATCCGACTGCATAACCGTCGGGTCGAGAGCGCAGCGTGCTATGTGGCTTGCATCGTGAATAGACTGCGCGTTTGCAACACCCTTGTAGTGTGCCATATTGAAGCAGGCGTTGTGACAGCAGATGCAGGGGCGAATGTCTTCGAGTCTGTTCTCGATAAGCTTGGTTATCCACTCGCTGTCTGCAAGGAACTGTCTTGCAATACCCATAGCGTCTATCTTGCCGTCCTTGATTGCGGCGGCGCCGACCTCGGGCTCCATTCTACCGGCGCAAACGACGGGAATGTTTACGAATTTCTTTATGTGCGATACGTCCTCAAGGTTGCAGTTTAAAGGCATATACATCGGCGGATGCGCCCAGTACCAGGAGTCGTAGGTACCGTTGTCGGCGTTGAGCATATCGTAGCCCGCCTCCTCGAGGTACTTCGCCGCCTTCTCGCTCTCCTCCATAGTTCTGCCTATCTCGGTAAACTCCTCGCCGGGCACAGCTCCTACGCAGAAGTCTTTTACGTAGGAGCGCACCGAGTAGCGGAGCGATACGGGATATTCCTTGCCGCACTCTGCCTTTATAGCCTTAACTATATCGGTAGCGAAGCGATAGCGGTTTTCAAACGAGCCGCCGTACTCGTCGGTACGCTTGTTGGTATATTCGAGGGTGAACTGGTCGAGAAGATATCCCTCGTGAACCGCGTGAACCTCGACTCCGTCGACGTCTGCTTCCTTTAAGAGCTTTGCCGTCTTTGCAAATGCTACTACGATGTCGTCTATCTCCTTTTTGGTGATAGCGCGGCACTTAACCTTCTCCGACCAGCGCGAGGGAAGCACCGAGGGGCTTGCCGACTGATAGGGAATATTGATAATAGGCTTCAAGAGGCTGCGGACGACGGGCATATTGTGGAGCATAACGAGGGG
>JAZOMD010000011.1:0-8197 GCA_045653745.1 Eubacteriales bacterium
TTATACCCTCGACGGTTCCTTGGGTAAAAAAGGAGAAGTTTACACTCTGACGGCTGACGATTTTGTTATGGAGCTGGGAGTCGGAGATTTTAAAATAAGCGAGCAATATGTGCTCGAATCTAAACTTATAGTTGACACAAAGGACAAAATGCCCTCTCCCAAGAAGGATTTCAAGACTATCAGCGATATTACCGAAGTACAGCTCGGAAAGCTCGAAAGCAAGCTCGATTATCTTTTCTCCGGTGGCAGCGGTGCGTGCTTGCACGTCGATGCTAACGACGACTATTGGTGCGACCAGTGCAGCATCGGCTTCTCTGACGGCTGCGATAACCACAGAGATGCAGACGACGAAGGTATGTGTGACATACAGGGCTGCGGTAGACCCTTTACCGACGCATCCGATAACCACAGAGATGCAGACGACGACGGTATATGTGACGTAAATTACTGCGGCGAGGAATTCTTCGACGGAGATGAGTGCGCGCACGTCGATGCTGACGACGACGGCATGTGTGACAAGTGTATCACGCTCTTTGAGGACGGCTGTGACTCCGAACATAGAGATGAAAACGACGACGGCAGGTGTGACTACGGCGGCGAGGCATTATCTCATTGATGAACCGAAAAGAAAAACGAATTCTTAGTGCAAGGCTACTTCCGGATCGCCTAATTTCGAGCAATAGGCGTACAATGGCACGCCGGTAAGGAATTGCTTTTGTGTCTTTAATTAAGCCGGTGCTTGTCAAGAAAAAAGGATAGAGAACGTAAAAATTCTCTATCCTTTTCCTGTTTGTATAGGTGTAGCAGACCCTTTGGGGCCTGCTTATTTTTGTTAGCCTGCTACGGCGTAGCTGTGAACAACGGTGATGTACTCGTTTACGATAGTTTCGTCGAGGGCGGCGCCGTTATTTTTGATATCGAACGCCTTGCCACCGGTGAGAACGTAATAGATTACACCGTCAAGCTCAAGGTACTCGAGCTGGGTGCTATCCGTGCCGTCCGAGAGGGTGAGCTGTCCGTTTGCAAAGGCGAAGGTGATACCTGCAGACATTTCGAGGTAGTAGTCGGCAAGATTTTCTTCAAGCTCTGCCTTTGTGTTCGATGCCTCTATTATCGGGATAAGAGTGGGGTCCTCGAGCTGGTCTACCGCATCCATCTGCTTAAGCATAAGAACCAACTGCCAATACTCGTCGGTAACGGTTACGGACGAGGCGATATGCACGTAGGTCTTCGTGTCAACGGTGTTGCCTCTTGCGGTGCTCCACGCCTCGGGCTTTCCTCCTTCGCCGTAGTGCCAGAGGGTCTGGTCACGACCTGCCAGGAAGTCCTCGATGGAGGGGGTGGCTTCGGAGTAGAAGCAGGGGGATACGGGGAGGCTGCCCGATGCGTAGCAGATATCATCCCACTCTGTAGCCGTGCCGCAGTAGTAGAGGGCGGTAAGGTTGTCGCAATCCTCGAAAGCATCGGGGTAGAAGCCTTCAACACTCGAGGGAACCATAAGCTCGGTAATTCCCGAGAAGCCGCAGAAGACGAACCTGTTTACGATGGTAGCTCCTTCGGGAAGGATAACGCTGCCTGCTACCTCGACGTAGTCGGAGCCACCCTTAACGTAGAAGTGCTCTGTCGAGAATAAGGGGTTAGCCTCTTCGTTCATAAACTCGATAGCGCACCAGTCGGCAAGAGTGCCGTCGTAGTAAACGCTCGTCAGATCGTAGAATCTGAACGCAAAGGAGTTTATCTTCTTAACGCTTGCGGGAATACGTACGGAGGTGATGTTTCTGAAGTGACCGTATGCGGTTCTCGAGGCGGTCTGGATTTCGGTTACCTTATCCGAGATAACGAGCTCGGTTACCTCGGCGTAATCAGCGCCTGCACGAACGTAGAGGTACATATTTTCCCAACCCGTAATGACGGCGTCAAGCTCGGTAAATCTTTCAACCGTGCCGTCAAAGTAAACGTTGAGGCTCGTGCTAACGCCGTAGCCGTTTGACATCTTGAGCGTTCCGAGCTTTTCAATGCTCGAGGGAATGCGGATAGCGGTAACGTTATCTCCCGAAACGAACTCGAAGGCGTTCTGCTCAACGAACTTACAGCCCTCTCTGATTACTACCTCGCCCGAAGCAACGTAGTCAACGGCGAGAAGGTAGAAGTAGGGGTTAGTCTCGGATGGTATGTAGTAGGTCTTGTTGTCAAAGTCCTGATTAAACTTGAAGGGGTCAACGCCGCCAAACGCCGATTTGCCGACGCTCGTTACAGAATCGGGAATCTTGAAGCCCTCGAGCGAGGAACAACCGTTGAAGGCGCGCTCGCCTATGCTCGTTACGTCTGCAAGGTAATTTACGGTCTTGAGTCTCGAGCAGGATTCGAATGCGCTTCTGCCGATTTCGGTGTCGCGGGTTATCGTTACCGTCACAAGACTTGCTGGTATCGAGTCGACGTCTGTATTGTAGTATTCAACGACGACGTCGTTTTCGACGTAATCCAGACCGCTGAAGAAGACCGCAAGACTGTTGCCGCAGAGGTTCGGCGCGGTGAGGCTTGTAATACCTGAGCAACCCTTGAGAATAGCTGCACCGACAAAGGTAACGCTATCGGGAATTACAAACTCGGTAAGCGAGGTACAGTTCTCAAAAGCGTTCGAGTAGATTTTCTCGAGAGAAGACGAGAAGGTCACGCTCGTAAGAGAGGAGCAGTCCGAGAACACTTTGTAGTTAAGGGCTTCAAGGGAAGAAACGTTCACGCTCTCAAGAGAAGTGCAGTTCGCAAAGACGCCGGCGTCGATATAGGAAACCTTATCGAGGTTTATCGACTCAAGCGAGGTGCAGCCTGCGAAGGCGCTATTGCTTATGCTCGAGAGGGTACTCGGGAGGGTAACCGAGGTGAGTGCGGCAGCACCCTCAAACGCACGGTAGCCGATGTAGTCGTAGCCGCCGAAGTGATACTTTCCGTCTGCTTCGGGCTGTGCGTACTGATCGAACTCCTCGAGCCACTCGTCCTTGACGTCCTCTCTGGTGTAGGTGAAGTCCGACTCGGGGATTACTATCGAGGTAACGTCGGTATAATCGAATGCCTGGTCGTAAATTCCGGTAACGGGTCCGCCGTTATGGGTCGTGGGGAGGGTAAGCTCGGTCTTTTCTCCATCGTAGCCAATGATGACGTAGGTGTTAAACTTGAAGGGCCAATCCTCACCCATATCCGTTGTTCCAAAGATGAAGTTCGAGACGTCGAAGGTGAGCGCTTCGCCCTCGGAGGTTGTGTAGGTGTACTTGAAGTTGTCCTCGTCGATAGTCTCCTTCACGTAGCTCTCGTCGGTGAGCTTGGGGAGCTCGCCCGAGCCCCAGTACGTACAGTTATCGTTTACGCAACTGTAGGAGTAGTAACCGACCCCGGTCTTAGTAGGGGTTGTCGATATCTCGTACTCGCAGGTGTGTCCCGTCGCGGGGAGGGGGAGGCTCTCGTAGTAGCCACAGCGCGCGCAGACGGAGTTTCTGTAACCGTCGGCGGTGCAGGTGTTGGGGGACTCGGCTTCAACCTCAAGGTCGTGGCCGATAGGGTCGATGCTGACGTGATCCTCAATGCCGCAATTCTTGCAGTTCTTGATAGCCGAGCCGGACTCGGTACAGTTAGGCTCAGCAATTACTCTTGCTTCGCCGAATTCGTGTGTCTTGCATCCGCCGCCGCCCGAAACCGAGGATCCGTTCGAGTCGCCGCAGGCGGTCAGGAAAGCCGCGAGGCAAAGCGTGAGGCAGAGAAGAAAAATTGTGAGTGTCTTTTTCATTGGTTTTTGTCTCCTTTTGAAAATAATTATTTACATTTTTGATATTAACCAACGGTAATTACGTGCGTTCTCGCGAAATGCGCACCGGGGGAAACGGCGTGAATTCCTTCTTTCTCGGAGAGCTCGAAGCTCGAGCCTGCGACGTCCTGAACTCCGCACCAGGGCTCAATACAGATGTAAGGAGCGGTGTGCTTATGCCAGAGGACGAGGTAGTCGTGTCCGTCGAAGCTGACGGTGACCTTCCTATCGCTGACCTTGCTTTTAAGGGTGACGCTCGTGCTCTTAACGTTACGGAAGACGAGCGCGTCGAGGACGAAGTGGCGGTCGTCGAGAGGGAAGACGTTCGAGTTAGTTACAACGGTCTTAGTGTAATCGGTGAGCAGGTCGCCGTTGAGGGCGTAGGCGGTGAGCGTTTCCTTCTCGGGGAAGACGAGCTCGTAGCTCTCGATTCCCTCGGGGCAGGCGTACGCCTCGTGGCCGCCGAAGGAGCAGTACATCGTCTTCTCGCCTAGGTTCTCTGCGTCGTAGGTGACCGAAAGGCTCGCGCCGTCGAGCTCGTACTTAACGCGGAACTTGAAGGAGAAGGGATAGAGCTTTCTCGTTTCCTCGTTGTCCGAGAGAACGAGGGTCGCCGAGGTCTCGGAAAGAGCCTCTACCTCAAAGAGCGACTTCTTTGCAAAGCCGTGCTTGGGCATCTCGTAGCTTACGCCGTCGAGCTCGTATCTGCCCTTCTTAAGTCCGCCGCAGATGGGGAACATAATGGGAGCCGAGGAAGTCCAGAACTCGGGGTCTCTTGACCACATATATTCGGTCTTTTCTCTTTTGATGCTCTGAATTTCAGCGCCCATTTTAGCGATGGTTACGCTGAGGCAGGAATTAGATAGAGTAATCATATAGGTACCTCGTTATTTGAATTTTTTTATAGGTAAAAGCATTCTCGTCGCTCTTTTGTACTCGGAGAAGCAGTCCTTTGCCGACTGTCTTTTATCCGCCATCGGTATGCTTACCGAGAGAAAGAGGACGGTGTTGGAGAGCGCGCCTGCGAGAAGATACCACGCGCTCGGTGCGGAGCAGGCGACCGCAAGCCCGACGCCCCACCACATCAGAATTTCTCCGAGATAGTTCGGGTGTCTTGAGTATTTCCAAAGCCCCGTGCGGATAAACGCGCCGTCTCTATTTTTTCTGAATTTGTGCATCTGTACGTCCGCCGTGCCCTGCATAGCCGCCGCACCGACGGAAAGGCAGATGAAGAATAAACCGCCGACGGTTAACGCAAGGTCTTCTCTTATTGCGTAAGCCGCAGGCAGAGTGCAGCCGTAAACCACGAGGGTGGGTACTAAATGGATACCGACGAAGTTGACGATAGGGTAGAAGCTGCGCGTCTTTTCCTTTAGCATAGTGTAGCGCCAGTCCTGATGGGTGAGACCTCTGAAGGTGTACGCCCAGTTCGCCGTCAGGCGAATAGCCCAGAAAAGGACCGCCAAGAGTAGAAGCGCGCCGAGCGCCGTGAGCCTGCCGCCGATAGCGTAGGCGAACAGAATCACGGGCGGCTGAACGCTCCAATAGGGGTCGTAGACCGAGGCGTTAGAGAATAGTATGCTGAAAATGAAGGTGGCGGCGGTAGCCGCAATATCCGAAACGAGGAGCGAGAGCCACCACTCGAAGGGGAGCGCTCTGTAAAGAAGAATGCCGACCGTCGCGGCTATTGCGTACACGATAGTAACGGCGATAAAGCTTGCCGTGCGGTTTGATTTGAGCTTATACATAGGGGAGTTGTCTGATTGCCTTTCATTGCTGTCGGACAAGAAACCCGATATTCTCGGCTTTAGCCGAGGGGCGTCGTCCACTTCTGCTATTATAACATATATCTTCCCGTTTTGCAATCCCTTTGGGCGTTTTTATACCTTTTTAAAATAAGAAGCGCGCGTGTGAGGCGGAGAGCCGTGAAAGGATAAGGAAACGCAAAGGATGGGCGCTTGGATAGGCGAAAACGGAAAAAGATAATCGGGCTTTCCCCAAAAAGCCTTTCTACAAAAGAAAAGCGCACATCACGTGCGCTTTTCTTTGTTTTGTACCATTTTAGGGCTCTAAGAGCCTATATGTCCTGACGGACGTTATATGCACCTGCGGTGCGTGATATAAGCGACGAAGTCGCCGTGATATGTCCTGACGGACGTGATATAGACGGCAGAGCCGTCGTGATATGTCGCTTTGCGACGTGATATAAACACCCAAGGGTGTCGTGATATAGTTCGCTGCGCTCACGTGATATAGAACGCTTTCGCGTTCGTAGTATGTCGCGAACTGCGCGACGTTAGGTTTTAACGACGGCTCTGCCGCCCATATCACGAAAGCCGACGGCGTTCTATATCACGCTCGCAAAGCGAGCATATACTCCTTGCGAGCTAAAAGCTACGCTTTTTTGCACTACGTGCTTTATTGCGCACGGCGCAATGCTCGCGGAGCAATCTGCGCGCGCCTCGCTGGAGAACAAGCTCTCCGACTCGGCTTTGCTTGATTATAACGGAAGCTCTGCTTCCATAATTTACTTCAAATTAAGCTCGTAATTCGGCTTTCCCTTTGCCTCGCGCTTGCCGGCGAGGACCTCGAAGGCGGCGTAGGTTGAGCCCTCGGCTCTGCCTGCAAAGATGCGGCGCGAAATGTGCGCGAGCTCCTCGACAACCTTCGGGTTTCCGAAGTGAACGAGCGTGCCGATTCTGCCCGTGTGCTGCGCAGCCTCAACGAGAGTGACTACTCTGTGGGTGAAATGCTCGACGCCCATATAAGCTAAGAATTCCGAGAAGGTTACGAAGACTATATCATCGTAATCGAGCGAGCGATTGAGGATTCTGCTGTTCTGTCCCTGAAGAGGGAACTCGCAGAACTGCTCGACGTGCGAGTTCGGGAAGAGCTCCTTTATCTTCGCTGTAATCTTGTCGGGATAGTACCAGCCGTTTGAAAAAGTATCAACCGCGACGGTCTCCTTTTTACCCACCATATGCTCGTTTCTGATCATCAATGCAAAGAAATATTTACCTTTTGGGTCGAGAGAGAGGGGTGTGCCCTCGTCGAGAATGGCGTAAATTCCGTCTGCGTTTATAGATTTTGCGAGTGCTTCTTCCTCTTTTGTGAGCTCGGTGCACTTGGGCGTTCTGTTGAGGAGTGCCTTATGCTGAAGGGCGAGAACTCTCTTTACAGCCGCATCGAGCGCCTCGTCTGAGATGATGCCCTTGTCGTAGCACTCGTAGAGCGCCTCCTGGTCGAACTTCGGGTCGTGCGCGTAGTAGAGGGGAATATCGTTGCCTGCCTCGAGCGCGTAGCCGAGACATTCCTTTCTGCCGTAGCGTGCGCGAATGCCCATCATGCAGAGCGCGTCGGTCATAATAAGTCCGTTAAAGCCGAGCTTTCTGATAATGCCGAGAACCTTTTTCGACATGCTCGCAGGTGCGTCGGGGTCGATGTTCGGAAGCTTCTCGTGCGCAGACATAACCGCGTCGAGGAGTCCGTCCTTCATAAGCTCGGTGTAAGGATAGAGGCTCTCGTTTATAAGCTCTTCCTCGGTCTGCGAGGAAATGCCCTCGACCATATGCGTATCTACCTCGACGTCGTACTTAACTGAGGGGTAGTGCTTCGCCATAGTGAGAATTCCGCCGTCCTGCATACCTCTTGCCTCTGCTGCGGCAAGTCGTGCAATCTTGTATTTATCGTTTGCATAGCCGCGAGTCCAGCCGCTCTCTCTGCCGTCGAGAATGGGGTTGCAGACCATATCGTAGCCGTGGCTTTTCGCCATAATCGCGGTAGCCTTACCGAAGGCGTATGCGTGCGCTTCGCTGTCGGTCGTGCCGAGCGCCGAGTGCTGACCTATACGGTAGGGCGCCATTCCGTCCTCCGCGTCGGTAACTATAACGAGGGGATAATCCGCCGCCTCGCGCAGTCTTCTGATTACGTCCTCGTAGAAGGGGAAATCCTTTTCCTCGGGGCTCCACTGTACCCAAACTATTCCGATGGCGTGCTCCTTTACGCGCTCGATGACGTAGTCAATGCCACCATCGACTATTGCCGTGTGGATAAGCGGGGTGAATACCATACCGAGCTTCTGCTTTACGGAAAGCTCCTCGAATTTTAATTCCTTAAGTTCCTTCACGGTGGGTCTCCTTTTTTTCGCTATGCGAGATTTTTATATAATTATAGCACACTATTTGCGCCTCGGCAAGGTCTTTTCGTACCAATTAGTTGCCAAATCGTCCTATATGGTTCACTGCGCTCACGTTATATAGACGACAGAGCCGCGGTGATATGGACCTCTATGAGGGCGTGATAATCAAGTAAAGCCGAGCCCGTGCTCGCACGAGAGAGGGGCACGCCGATTGCTCCGAAAGGAGTATAATCAAGTAAAGCCGAGTCCGTGCTTGCACGAGA
>JAZOMD010000012.1:0-1640 GCA_045653745.1 Eubacteriales bacterium
CGAGATACCGCAGACGTGCACGCAGGAAGGCGCTTTATCGCCCATTGCCGCTATCTCGATACCCGTCAGCGCGACGAAGCTCTCGTCGGTAAGCTCGCCGTGCGGCTTGGCTATCTGGTGGTCGGTGTATGCGACGGCGTGGTAGCCGTGCGCCATATACATTTCCTTTATCTCCCCGGGGGTGAATTTTCCGTCGCTTACCGTCGTGTGGCAGTGTAGGTTCGTCTTGTATAAATTTCCCTCTTTTGGGAGAAGGTAAATTCTCTTGCTTTCCATATTGATTTTACCTGTCAACGGCCGAGAGTGGCGTTGATAATCGCACCTATCTCGTCGGCGAGCTGGTCCGTGGACTTCTTTTTACCCTCGATTATCCAGTAGTAAATAGCCCACGCAACTCCGCCCGTACACATAGCCGAAAGTGTCTCTACCGATGCGCACAGCTGCATACCTTCCTTCACACTCTGTGCGAGCCTTTCCTTCGTGTCGTGGTAGTTCTGCTCGAGAATTATCGACAGAACTATGTAGAAAAGATTGCTTTTTATGATATTCTGTATCGCTTCCTCGTGCTCGGAGATGTAGCCCACTATCCTCTTTGCATAGTCGACGTAGTATTTCGTGGTAGAGTCAAACTCCGTGGGCTTCCATATAATCTGGTCGAACTTGTCGCGCAGAGCCTGCGTAAAGGTGGTGAGGAAGGCGAACTTGTCTGCGTAGTGCTTGTAGAAGGTAGCACGGCGCACGCCTGCCACCTCGCAGAGCTGGTTTACGGTAATCTCCTCGAAGGTCTTCTCGGAGAGCAGAGCGAGGAACGCCGTGTGCAACGCCTTTTTCGTCTTTTTTACTCTGAGGTCTTCCTTTTCTGTCATTGCGTCTCTCACTTTCTGACAAAGATAATTGATAAAAGTATACTCTTTGTTTAATAAAATGTCAAGGCGTTTTCTCGAATATTATGAAAAATTAACATTTGAGCGCCTCTTTTATGTTGAAAACTCCAAAATTGTCAGCTTTTTAACAAATCTGTATTGACTAATAATTCTATTTATGCTATTATAATAGGAGTAAATAATAAAATATTTTCCTAAAGGAGAAACACAAATGGCAACCTACAACAAGAAAAACATTGAAGACGTAGCCGTAGCGGGTAAAACCGTTCTCGTTCGCTGTGATTTCAACGTTCCTATGAAGGACGGCGTTATCACCTCTGACAAGAGAATCGTTGGTGCGCTTCCTACCGTAAAGTACCTTCTCGATAACGGCGCAAAGGTTATTCTTTGCTCTCACATGGGTAAGCCCCATAACATCTTCACCGAGGGCTTCGGTCTCACCAAGAAGGAAAAGAAGGCAGTTGAGAAGCTTCCCGAGGCAGAGCAGGCTGCGGCAAAGGCAGAGTATCTTGCAAAGGCTCCTCTGGCTGATAAGAAGAAGCTCACTCTTAAGCCCGTATGCGCAAGACTCAACGAGCTTCTCGGCGCAGAAAAGGTTATCTTCGCAGAGGATATAATCGGTCCTGACGCTAAGGCTAAGGTTGCCGCTCTTAAGGCAGGCGAGGCAGTTCTCCTTGAGAACACCAGATTTGACGCTCGCGAGGAGAAGAACGGTGCTGACTTTGCAAAGGAGCTTGCTTCCTACGCTGACATTTT
>JAZOMD010000013.1:0-5345 GCA_045653745.1 Eubacteriales bacterium
TCCTCGTTTATAATACCCATCTCCTCAATGCACTCGTCCTCGTGGTTGAAGACCTTTATTACCTTCTGACCGCTTATAGTTTCCTCGATATATGCGTTCACCGCGCCGAGGGCTGCCTGCTGTGCTCCGTAGTACTTTCCGGAGTTCTTGGCAATCTTGCTCGTTGCAAAAATGAGGATCGGGATAAACACGATGGTTATTATGGTGAGATATACGTTTGTGGTAAGCATAAACACAAACGTACCGACAAGGCTTATAACACCGCTTACTATCGAGGTAAGAGAGTTATTAAGAAGAACGTCGATGTTGTCAACGTCGTTTGTGAAACGGCTCATAATCTCGCCCGTGGGGTGGCCGTCAAAATATCTGACGGGCAGCGCCTGAAGCTTCTCAAAGAGGTCGTCTCTTATAGCCTTGATAGAATTCTGCGAAACCGAAAGCATAAGACGCGACTGAATGTAGCTGCCGAGCGCAGAGAGCAAATACACCGTTCCGAGTATAATCAATGCACAAACAACGTACACGGTTATATCGGCTGCCGCGCTCCCCATAATAGAGGATATAAGGCTCGTTTGTGTAAAGGATTCTATAATTCCGTCGGCAAATTCGGCTATTGAACTAGGATTAAGAGGAGCGTTCGGGTTTATCGTAAGGGTTATTCTGTTAATGATAGGAACGATAAGATAACCGCCGCAAAGCGAGGTTAAGGTCGTAAGAATCATACAGAAAAGAACGAGTAAAAGCCTGCCCTTGTATTTTCCTACGTAGGAAAGAAGACGCTTTACAGTCTTACCTACGTTTTTGGGCTTTCCGCGACCACGCGGTCCGGGGCCGGGACCTCTGCCGGGACCGCCGCGAAGCGATTCACCGTGAGAGGTGCTGTTATAGCGTGCTCGAAGGTCGCCAAGTGATCTTGCCATTTTTTACGCCTCCTTCTTATCCATCTGCGAGTAGTATATCTCGCCGTATTCCGCATTGCCGGCAAGAAGCTCGTCGTGCGTGCCTATACCGGTAATTACACCGTCGTTCATTACTACAATCTGCTCGGCATCCTTTACCGAGCTTATACGCTGCGCGATTATAATTTTGGTGCAGCCCGGCAAATCGGTTGCCATAGCCTCGCGAATCTGCGCTTCGGTTGCGGTATCAACGGCACTGGTGGAGTCATCGAGTATCAGTATCTTCGGCTTTTTGAGGAGCGCACGCGCTATGCAAAGGCGCTGCTTCTGTCCACCCGAAAGATTCATTCCGCCCTTATCGAGGACGGTATCATATCCGTCGTTAAAGTTGTTAATGAATTTATCCGCAGCGGAATGTCTTGCGGCAAGCGCCATCTCCTCGTCACTCGCCTCGCCATCACCCCAGCGAAGGTTTTCTGCAATAGTTCCCGAAAACAGAAGGTTCTTCTGAAGCACCATACCCACTCCGTCGCGCAGCGACTCGAGTGAATAATCCTTCACACTGACACCGTCGATAAGAACCTCACCCTCGTCGGTATCATAGAGACGAGGAATAAGCGAAACGAGCGTCGTCTTTCCGCAACCGGTCGAGCCTATTATGCCGACGGTAGCACCTGCAGGTATTGAAAGATTTACGTTACTGAGAACGGCTTCCTCCGAATTTTTGTAATAGCGGAAGCTTACGTTTTTAAATTCTATCGCTCCTGCCTCGATTTTTCTTCCGAAATCGACGTTTTCGTCATTGGAAATATCAACCTTTTCATCGAGCACCTCACAAATACGTCTGCCCGATGCAAGCGCACGGGAAGAGATCATAAAGAGCATAGTGACCATCATCAAAGAGGAAAGAATCTGCGTCGTATAGGTTACAAAAGCGCTCAGGTCGCCTATCTGCATACCGCCGACAAGTGCGTGTTCCTCAAGAACGATACCGTGTCCGAACCATATAACCGCGATTACGCTTATATACATAAAGAGGTTCATAACGGGGCCCATAAATATCATAACCTTTACCGCGCGCATTCCCGCGGTACGGAGCGAGGAGTTATCCTCCTCGAACTTCTCTATTTCCTTATCCTCTCTCACGAAGGACTTCACAACTCTTACGTTGGTGACGTTCTCTCTTACGGTAGAATTGTGCTTATCTATCTTCTTTTGCATAGCCTCAAATCTCGGGAAAGAAACCCTTATAAGAATAAAGATAACGAACAGCATAAGAGGAAGCGTAACGGCAAGGACAACCGAAAGCGAGGGCTTAAGATATATTGCCATAATAATTCCGCCGATAAGCATACCAGGAGCACGAAGCGCCATACGGAGAAGCATATTAACGAAATTCTGTATCTGCGTAACGTCGTTGGTCATTCTCGTAACGAGCGAGCCGGTGGAGAATTTATCTATATTTGAAAAGGAAAATTTCTGCACCTTGCAGTAAACGTCATGCCGCAAATCCGCCGCAAAGTTTACCGATGCCTTCGAGCCAAAATACGCTCCTGCGACACCGCCTGCCATCATAAAAAGAACTATTCCCGTAAGTATTGCGGAAATTCCGATGCTTTTTCCGATAGTAAGGGTCCCTGCCTCGCCCTCGTTGATTATCCTCGCAAGGAGTATCGGCATAAACATCTCACCGATTACCTCTACAATCATTCCAAGCGGTCCGAGTATAAAGGACGAAAGATACGGCTTTATATATTTGAACCAGCGTTTCACTTAATTTTACCTCCCGACTGGTCGCCTTCAAGGCGAGCCTTTATATTTTTTTGCAGCTTTTCAAGACAGGCAATATAGCTCTCAAGCTCCTCGTCTGTGAAGCCTTCAAAAAGAGATATATCCGTGCTTGAAAAAATTTCTCGGGTTTTATTAACCAGAGCTCTTCCCTTTTCGGTAATACGAAGCTCGTAAAATCTGTTGTCCTTACCGAGAGTTCTTTTCACATAACCGTCGGACTCGATTTTTTTGAGTGCTCCGGTAACAGCCGCCGGAGTTACGTCGAGATGGTCGGCGAGCTCCTTTTGCGACGGGAGACTTCCCTTTCGCTCAAGGTGCATAAGTATCCTGTGCTGAGTTCTGTGTATACCAAGCTCCTTGGCGCGCGAGTCTATCAGTGTTTTATGAATGCGGTCGGTACGTATCATCATATCAACAGCCTTCAATATCTGAGTTTCCTGCATAGCTTTTCCTTTCTTAAGCGTTTAATAATTAACCACTTAATTATTATACTTACCCATCGGCAAAAAGTCAACGGTATATTTTTTATTTTACAAATCCTTAACAAATTTCTTTTTCTATTGAAAAAGAAGAAAATCTATGGTAAAATATTATAGAAGGGAGCCTGTTCTTATGAAAAACACAACGCTTTGCTACATAGAAAAAGACGGCAGGTATCTTATGATACACCGTGTAAAAAAGGTCAACGACGAAAACAAGGATAAATGGATAGGAATAGGCGGAAAATTTGAGGCCGCGGAGAGCCCCCACGACTGCGTAAGGCGCGAAATCAAAGAAGAAACGGGTGTGATGCCCGTGGACCTTCGTTATCGCGGCATAGTCACCTTCGTTTCTGATTTATACGGAACGGAGTATATGCACCTTTTCACAGCAGACGGATACGAGGGCGAAATTGATTATGAATGTGACGAGGGGAATCTCGAATGGGTGAAAAAGGAAGACGTTCCCTCGCTTCCCATCTGGGAAGGAGATAAAATTTTCCTTGGACTTCTTGATACAGAGGAGCGTTTCTTTTCTTTGAAGTTGATTTACAGCGGAGAGCATCTCGTCTCTCATACTATTGAATTTTAAAAACAAAAAAACGGAGTCAGACGACTCCGTTTTTTTCTTTATCTTTGAAGGCAGGGCTCTGCGACGCCCGAGGTGCAAGCGAGAGAAGTGTCCTCACGGCTTTCTATATTCAGCCTTGATGCTACGTTTATTAAATCATTTTTTCCGGCTTGAACACCTCGTCAAACTCGGCTTCCGAAAGAAGACCAAGCGCGAGCGCGCCCTGTTTTAAGGAGAGCCCCTCTGCGTGCGCAAGGTGGACTACCTTCGCGGCATTTTCATAGCCTATCTTGGGTGTAAGCGCGGTAACGAGCATAAGAGAATTATGTAAATTATCGCGCATCTTTTCTTTGTTTGCCTTAATACCTCTCGCGCAATTCTTTTCAAATGAAAGAACGGCATCGGAAAGAAGTCTTACCGACTGAAGATAATTATATATAATTACGGGCATGAACACGTTAAGCTCAAAGTTGCCCTGCGATGCAGCAAAGCCTACGGCGGCATCGTTTGCCATAACCTGCACGCAAACCATCGTGAGCGCCTCACATTGGGTGGGATTAACCTTTCCGGGCATTATCGACGAGCCGGGCTCGTTTTCCGGAATGGTTATTTCTCCAAGGCCGAGGCGAGGACCGCTCGCAAGCCAGCGAACGTCGTTTGCAATCTTCATAAGGTCTGCGGCGAGTGCCTTTAATGCACCGTGAGAAAAAATGAGCTCGTCCTTCGAGGTAAGCGCGTGGAATTTATTCTCCGCAGTATAGAAGCGCCTGCCGGCTATTTTCGAAACCTCTGCCGCTACCAGCTCGTCAAATCCGCGAGGAGCATTAAGCCCCGTGCCGACGGCAGTAGCACCGAGAGCGAGCGCCGAAAGAGGCTCGAGCGACGCCTTTATCATATCTCTCGAACGCTCGAGAGATGAGCGCCAGCCGCTGATTTCCTGTGAAAACGCGATAGGCGTTGCGTCCTCGAGGTGAGTTCTTCCACTCTTTACGATTCCCTCGTTTTCCCTCTCGAGGCGCTTCATAGTGTCGATAAGGGTGTCTACCGCGGGAATGAGCCGCCGCTCGACCTCAAGCACCGCAGAAAGGTGCATAGCTGTAGGAAAGGTGTCGTTAGAGGACTGCGACATATTTACGTCATCGTTAGGATGGAGAATTTTCTCTCCTGCAATCTGCGAGCCGCGGTTTGCTATAACCTCGTTTACGTTCATATTGCTTTGCGTTCCGCTTCCCGTCTGCCAGACGACCAGAGGAAAATGCTCGGAAAGCGTTCCGTCGATTACTTCCTTTGCCGCTGCCTCTATTGCAGAAAGCTTCTTTTCGGTCATTCTTTCGGGAACGAGCACCGCGTTTGCCCTTGCGGCGGCAAGCTTCAGTATTCCAAACGCACGGATTATCTCAGAGGGCATTTTCTCCTCGCCGATGCAAAAATTCTTGAAGCTGCGCTGTGTCTGCGCGCCCCAGTATTTATCGCTCGGAACCTTTATTTCGCCCATTGAGTCCTTTTCTATTCTGTAATCCATAACCACCTATATTTTCAAAAGTCTTTTTCTTGTTTTGTAATCCGGAAGTACACGCGCAATTACGGCGTAAAAGCGCGGCGAAT
>JAZOMD010000014.1:0-13522 GCA_045653745.1 Eubacteriales bacterium
CGGAAAGTACTACGGAGCACAGCAGGCAGCCCTCGGCGCGGTGAACGCATATATCGAGGAAACTATAAGCGGTCAGAAGGTAATAAAGGTCTTCAACCACGAGGACGAGTGCATTGAGGAGATGGGTATTATAAACGAGGATCTTCGCGAAAAGCAGGAGAAGGCGCAGTTCTGGGGCGGCGTTACCGGACCCATTATGCACAATATAAGCCTTATATGCTACTCGATAACCCTCGGCGTCGGCGGTATCCTTATATATCTTACAGGATTTACCCCCGGTGAGCTTACCGCGTTTTCTAACTACTCAAAGCAGTTCTCGATGCCCATAAACCAGCTTTCTATGCAGGTTTCCACACTCTTTGCCGCCCTTGCGGGAGCAGAGCGCGTCTTTAAGGTAATGGACGAGGAGCCCGAGCCAATAGATGCCGAGGATGCTTCGGATGAGAAAATCGAAGGACACGTCATTCTTTCGAATGTTACCTTCGGCTACAACCCCGATAAAACCGTATTGAAGAATATTTCTCTTTATGCAAAGCCCGGTCAGAAGATAGCCTTCGTCGGTTCTACGGGTGCGGGAAAAACCACAATTACAAACCTTCTCAACCGTTTTTACGATATTCAGGACCGCCAGATTACCATCGACGGTAAGCCGCTTAAATCTTACAAGAAGGACTTCCTTCGTAAGAATATCGCAATGGTTCTTCAGGACACCCACCTCTTTACGAGAAGCGTAATGGAGAATATCAGATACGGTAGACTTGATGCTACCGACGATGAGGTAATTGCCGCTGCAAAGACGGCGAGCGCTCACAGCTTTATAATGCGTCTTAAGGACGGTTATAATACCATTCTTGAAGGCGACGGAGCGAACCTCTCGCAGGGTCAGCGCCAGCTTCTCAATATCGCGAGAGCAGCACTCTCTCACGCGCCAATACTCGTCCTCGACGAGGCAACCTCGTCGGTCGATACCAGAACCGAGCGCCATATAGAGCACGGTATGGACAGACTTATGAAGAACCGCACAACCTTTGTAATAGCGCACCGTCTTTCCACCGTACGAAATTCGAACGCTATAATGGTTCTTGAGCGCGGCGAGATAATCGAGCGCGGCGACCACGATGCACTTCTTGATATGAAGGGCAGATACTACGAGCTTTATACGGGCAAAAAAGAGCTCGACTAAAACAAAAAACACCGACGTCTGTCGGTGTTTTTTTATGCTTAAAGCATTGCGAGCGCCTTGTCAATTCTCGAGAGGCTCTCGTCTTTTCCTATTACTTCCATAATTTCGGTTGCTCCGCCGGGAGTTGCCGCCATACCCGAAACGGCGATGCGAATGCACCACATAAGAGTTCCGGTCTTTATCGAAAGCTTTTCAGCAATAGGCATAAGAGAAGCAAAGAGGGTGTCGTTGTCAAAGGAATCAATGCCCAAAAGTATCGCCTTTGCCTCGTTAAGAACGGTTTTTACTATATCGAAATCCGCGATTTTGTTCTTCTTGTTAAGGAAAAGCTCCTTTTCGTATTCGGGAAGGGCAAGGAAGAATGCCATTCTGTCGTTTATCTCGGCAAGGGTGGATATTCTCGTCTTGAGGAGCGCGAGCATTTTCTGCTTGTTTATGCTTTCGGGAATCTCAACATTGATAAATTCTTCGATTTTCTCGTTAAATACCGCGTCGTCGAGCTTGTGAATATACTCACCGTTGAACCAGAGGAGCTTTTCATAGTCGAATACCGCAGGAGATTTAGATACCCCGTCGATGGTAAATACGGCTTTGAGCTCGTCGAGAGTAAAGAACTCGGTCTCGGATTCCTTGGGACACCAGCCGAGAAGGGCGATGTAATTAACGATAGCCTCGGGAAGATAGCCGCTCTTGACAAGGTCCTGGAAGGATACGGCGCCGTGGCGCTTCGAGAGCTTGGAAACCGTGCCGTCCTCGCTCTTACCCATCATAAGAGGCAGGTGAACGTAGGTAGGTCTTTCCCAACCGTAAGCATCGTAGAGAAGAGCGTACTTCGGTGTCGAGGTAAGATACTCGGAGCCGCGTACTACGTGAGTGATGCCCATAAGATAGTCGTCAATTACGTGGCAGAAGTTGTAGGTGGGATAGCCGTCAGCCTTGATAAGAATCTGGTCCTGAAGCTCGGAGTTGTTCATAGAAATTTCTCCGAAAACCTCGTCCTTATAGGAAGTGACTCCGTCAAGAGGCATCTTCTGTCTTATAACGAAGGGAAGACCTGCCGCAAGATTCTTTTCAACCTCCTCACGGGAAAGCTCTCTGCAATGACGGTCGTATCCGCCAACAGCATCGTCCTCGTGGAGCTTTTCGAGTCTTTCCTTGGTACAGAAGCAGTAATAAGCGGCTCCAAGGTCTACGAGTTTTTTTGCATACTCCATATAGATTTCCTTACGCTCGGACTGAACGTAAGGTCCGTGGTCTCCGCCAACGTCGGGTCCCTCGTCGTAATCAAGACCGGTAATTTTAAGAGTAGATTTTATAATATCGGTAGCACCTTCTACAAATCTCTCGCGGTCGGTGTCCTCAATTCTTAAAACAAACTTGCCGCCGTCGTGCTTTGAAATCAGATAGGAATAGAGCGCCGTCCTGAGGTTTCCTATGTGCATATAACCGGTAGGGCTCGGCGCAAATCTCGTAACTGTCATAATTAACTCCGTTCTGCCTTTTGGGCAAAAATTATTATCGCCATACATTTTAACACAAATTTTAAAATTAGTCAATCCAAATAAGTAAAAATGTTTGACAATATGTGTTAAAATGTGTTAGAATATAGAAAAGCCACTCTTGGAGGAAATTAAATTGTTTAAAACCTCGTTCTCAAAATATATAACCGCCTTTGTAATTATAATCGCCCTGAGCTTTCTTATGCTTTCCGGCATTATAACCTCGATGATAAGGAGCTACGTAAACGAAGAAAATGATAAAAAGCTGCGCCTTACTACCGAGATGTTAGCGGAGAATATAGAAAAAAAGGCGGAGTTCGACCTTTCGTCCGAGGATTTCGTGAACGATTTTCGCGCTGTGGTTTATCCGCTTGTCAATCTTGACCCTCAGTATAACATTATGATTGCCGACGCTTCGGGCAAAATAGTTCTGACAACCGCCGCGGCTTCGGCTGAGTCGGACGGAATGAAGGATATGCTCGTTGATTTGAATAACGGCTATGGCACGCTTGGAAATCTTGAAAGAAATTTTAAGATTCTTACCGATTCGGAAGGAATTTCGTATTACGTTCACGTTGGTGATCTTAACGGCGTACTCGACGAAATCTCGGCAGTGTATGCAAGAGAGGTTGTTATAAACGGCGAGCGCCAGGGCTACGTTATGACCCTTTCTTCGGTGGAGCGAGAGGTAAAGCTTATTTCGATTACGAGAAGTGCCGTTATAAACAGCTCTATATGGGTTCTTCTTGCGGCGATAATAGCAATTTACTTCATAACCGAGAGAATAATACATCCGCTTAAAACGATGACGGGCGCGGCAAAGAAATTCGCTAAGGGCGATTTCAGCGCAAGAGTTACCGTTTACGGAAAGGACGAGGTAGCCGAGCTCGGAAACGCCTTTAACAATATGGCGGAGTCTCTTGACAGCCTTGAAAAAATGAGAAATGCCTTCCTTGCCAATATCTCTCACGATTTGAGAACTCCGATGACCACGATAGCCGGCTTTATAGACGGAATAAATTCCGGTGCCATTCCGCCCGAAAAGCACGAGCATTACCTCGGAGTTATTTCGGCTGAGGTACACAGACTCTCAAGACTCGTATCGCAGATACTCGATGTGTCGAGGCTTGAGTCCGGTGAGAGAAAATTCAACTTCACCGATTTCGATATTGCCGAAATGGCGAGAATTATTCTCATTTCCTTTGAGCAGAAAATCGGAGATAAGCATCTGGAGGTAGAGTTCGTTTCCGACGAGGACGAGCTGATAGTAAACGCAGATAAGGACGCGATATATCAGGTGCTCTACAATCTTTGCCACAACGCACTGAAATTCTCAAGAGACTCGGGGAAATTTGAAATATCTCTTTCCCGTATTGCCGGAAAGAAAATAAAGGTCTCCGTCTTTGACGAGGGACAGAGCATCTCAAAAGAGGATTCGAAGATGGTATTCGACCGCTTCTATAAGACCGACAAGAGCCGCGGTCTTGACAAGACGGGAGTCGGTCTCGGACTTTATATTTCCAAAACTATTATTGATGCGCACGGCGAGGAGATATGGGTCGATTCGGTTGAGGGCGAGAGCTGCTGCTTCAGCTTTACGCTCAAAGAGGGAATAACTAAGACGGACAAGACGAAAAGAGGGCGTCTGGATATATAACCGAGAAAGGGGAACGAGTGCCGTGGGCGACAGAGTGATACTCCACTGTGACTGTAATAGCTTTTTCGCTTCTGTCGAGACGGCGCTGGACCCGTCTTACAGAGGCGTGCCGATGGCGGTTTGCGGCAGCGTGGAGGATAGACACGGAATCGTTCTTGCCAAGAACGAGGAGGCGAAGCGCTTCGGGATACAAACGGCAGAAACCGTGTTTTCCGCGAAGAAAAAATGCCCCACCCTCGTAATAGCCGAGCCTCATCACGGGGAGTATGTGAAATATTCGCGCCGTGTAAACGAGATATACGCGCGCTATACCGATATTATAGAGCCCTTCGGCATAGACGAAAGCTGGCTTGACGTTACCGCGAGCACGAAGCTGTTCGGAAGCGGCTATCAGATAGCAGAGTCTATAAGGCGCGCTGTACGCGAGGAGATAGGAATAACGGTATCTATTGGCGTTTCCTTCAATAAGGTGTTTGCAAAGCTTGGAAGTGATTATAAAAAGCCCGATGCGGTTACCGAGATAAACCGCGAGAATTTCAAGGATATCGTATATCCTCTTTCGGTTTCCGACCTTCTTTTCGTGGGAAGGAAAACGGAAAACCTTCTCTTAAATCTCGGTATTAGAACGATAGGCGAGCTTGCAAATGCAAGCAGAGAGCTCCTCGCGGCAAAGCTTGGTAAGGCAGGGGAACAGCTACACAAATACGCACTCGGGCTTGACGACTGCCCCGTGGTTCGCACCGAGGACAGAGAGGACGCAAAGAGCGTTGGCTCGGGCTTCACTTTCCGTCACAATCTCGTGAATTACGACGAATGCAGGGTAGGGGTGGAATATCTTTCGGAGGATATTGCGACGCGCCTTCGTAAGCTCGGTATGAAATGTGCGACCGTGCAGCTCAGTATAAAGGACGAGCTCCTGCGTGTAATTCAAAGACAGAAGCCGCAAAATCCACCAACCGATATTTCCCGTGAAATTGCAAAGACCGCGCTTGAAATACTTAAGAGCGAATGGAACGATTCACGACCCATAAGAATGATAACCGTTACCGCGTCTTCTCTTACTCCGTACGGCACGAGCACAGAGCAGATAAGCTTCTTCGACGGCGATGCGGAGAAAAAACGGCAGAACAACAAAAAACGCGAGGAAACGATAGATAAAATTCGGCAGAAATACGGACTAACTGCCATAGTTAACGGCGCTGTAATGGAAAGCGATATAGGAGTTTTTGATAAAAAGCACAAAAAATAAAACCGAGGCGAGGCCTCGGTTTTGTTTTTTTAAAGTTCGGTTCTGTCGATGATTTCTCTTTGAAGCGTGGGCGTTAATCTGACGAAATAGTCGCTGAATCCGCCTATTCTTACCAGGAGATTTTTATATTCCTCGGGGTTTATCTGCGCCTTTTTGAGAGTTTCTTTGTCGACAACGTTGACCTGCATTTCTATGCCGCCTCTCTTGATGAATGCGCGCAGGAGTGAAACGAGGAGCTTTTTACTTTCACCGCCAAGATCGTTCTTTCTGAATTTCAAATTAACAACCATTCCGCCGAGAAAGCTCGACTGATCCCACGACGTCAGCGATTTTATGAGTGCCGTCGGTCCCTTTACGTCCATACCCTGAACAGGGCAGCAACCGTCTGCGAAGGCGAGGCCTGCGAGCCTTCCGTCGAAGGTCGCGCCACACTTTTCGCCAAAGAGGGCGTGGTTAATGTAGGAGAACGTGCCGGGCGCCATATATTTTGCAAGCGGCATATCCTCTCTTTTAATAACCTCGCTGATGTTTTCTGCAAGACGTTCTGCGAGTGCATCTGCCTCGGCGTTATCGTTGCCGTAATGAGGAAGCTTGTTCAGAATAGAGAGGCGCAATTCCTCGTGGGATACAAAGTTTGCCTTCACCGCATCGAGAAACGCGGAAAGTGAAATGCTCTTTTTATCGTAAACGAGACTTTTTATAGCAACGAGCGAGTCTATCGCGTTTGCAAATCCGATGAATATCGGCTGGAGCATAGTATAGCGCTCGCCGCCCTCAAAGGCACTTAGCCCTCTCTTTATACAGTCGTCAATAAAAGCGAATGTGCGCGACGAGTCGTTTCCTATCCGAGCGGCTTCCATCATTCTTATAAGATATTCTTTGCACATTACGATGAGGTCGGCGTGTATTTTTTTAACAAACGCGGCGTAAAGACTATCGAAATCCGCGAAAAGCGGATTTTTGTCCACCACCTCGAGAAGCACCTCGGGAAGTGAAACTATAAACGGGGTAGAGTGGCTTTTGGATTTACCTGCTATGCTCATCTCCGCGCAGGTTGCGTGTATATAATCGTGAGCGTCCTCGGGGCTGACACTATAATTTTCTATAAGCGACTTAATAATCAGCGCGTCGTTATAAAACGCAGGGTGTGTAACTCCGTCAAAGAGAACCTGTGCGCAGTATTCGATAAGCTCGTCGCTTGTCTTCTCCGAAACGGCAAGTGCACCGTTGGGGTCGGGGAGTCTGAGGTGCTCGAGCGCGGTTATGAACATATAGGTTAAATCGTTTTCCACGAGCTTGCCCTCAGCGTCGCTTCCGCCAACTATGAATCCGCAGGCTGCTCGGCTGAAAACTCTGTCAGAAATTCCAAGACAGAAGTTGTCGATAAGCTCCTGAGCAAATTCGCGAGTCAACTCACCCGATTGAATATCCTTTTCGTAAAGCTCAAAAAGATATTTGTCGGGTCGACCGAGGGGGTAAAGTCCGAAAAGGGTTGAGAGGAAGAAATGCACGCTTTGTACAGCCTCGTAAAAGTTATTTGCAGGCTCGTACGGAACTCGCTTCATTATCTCTGCAAGCCTTAAAAGCTCGCTTTTTCTCGGTTCCTCTGCGCTCTCTGCGAGTCTTTTTGCTTCTTCGGAGTATCTTCTTGCAAGGTCTAATACCGCCTCAAGCTCTAAAGACAGGCATTTATAAAACTCATAGCGCTTGACTTCCTTGAAATCACCGTATATATCGTCTGCGCTGAGATTTATCTTCTCCATTTGCGCATTGATTTCTTCGATAACACCTTTAATTCCGCACTTTATAAGCTTACCGTAATCAAGCGCAATGTGATCCTTTCTCGGGGGGCGCTCTATCAAGGTGTATGACGACATAGCGAAGGCTTCTGCAAGAGCCTCGTATTCAAGCTTTTCCTCGTCCGAGTAGTCGGGGAAGTAAAGATGGCCGAGCAAAAGGTCGCTTTCGAGTATTATGGGCTTTGTCTGGTAAAGCTCCTCTGCCTCTGCGTAGGATGCTCTCAGGCGCGTGGTAAGGGCATCTGCGTGCCTTTTCCAGCCGCGTAAATAGCCGAGGCTTATCCAGCGGTCTCCCGTGCCGAAGTTCTTGAATTTTTTATCTATGTAAGGATTGTCTTCCATAGGCACGGGTAGACGTTTGTACTCGGACAAGAGGCTTCTTATTCTATCCGTAAGCGGTATGGGTGTGTAGCTCATATTTTTTCCTCCGCATTTTTTTACGTTTTTGTTGACAACTCGCATTTTTCGGTTTATAATTATATTGTAGTTCGCAAAACTAATATCGTATAGTAAAAAAACACACAAAATATAAAAAACGAGGACAAAAAATATGTTTCACGTACCTATTTCGGACAGACAGGATAAGAGAGAACGGATAGAGTTTTCCCACATTATCGACGACACCGCAGACGAGCGTACGTGGAGAGATAACAGAAATATCACGCTTGATAACGTGAAAATCAACATTTTCGTTAGTGGGGATTTTTCCGTGACAGTTGAAAATATGTCCTTTAAGCCCGTGTACGGAGATTTTTGCATTTTGCCTCCGCGTATGCTTCATTACGGCAGAGTGATACGAAAAACCAAGCTTGACTATTATCAGATAGACATAGGTGTGAACGCGTTTGACGGCATTCCGCGCGGTCACGAAATGCTCTCCGAGCTATCTGAGATGTATGTAGGCGAGGACGTTTTTGTACGTCCCGGTGAGTCCGAATCCAAGCTCCTTCTGGATATGACCTCGAGGCTTGAAGTGGCGATCGCGCATAACGAAATGTCTCTTGCATTCGCCTACTGCGTTGAGATCATAGCAAAGATGAAGGAACTGAGTAAAGCCGGAAAAAAGGGCGCCGTCAGATACCTCTCTCCGCATACCTCGTCGGCGGTGGCTTACATAGAGGAGAATTACCACCGTTCTATCAATATCGAGGAAATCTCCGAGGTGTGCAAAATCAGCAGGTCCTATCTTACTCGCAAATTCAAGGAAGAAATAGGCGTTTCGGTGCACGATTACGTAACGAATCTCAGAATTCTTAAAGCGACTCAGATTCTCGGAGAAAAGTCTGTTGCAGAAACGGCGTTTTTACTCGGCTTTTGCGATAGCTCGCATTTTATTTCGGTCTTTAAAAAAGTCTTTGGTATGACTCCGACGGAGTATATCAGTGCAAACCGCCACGCACACTAACCGTTAAAGAAGAAAAGAGGCAGCTCATGGCTGCCTCTCTGTTTTATAAAGTGCCCCTTACCGTGATAACCGCAACGCCGGGCGTAACGGTAACTACGCCGGTCTCGGGATCTGTTGAGAAGGTTGCGGCAGGTACTGCCACCGCACCGTCCAGAGTTCTGAACTCTCCCGAGACGGTATCGTAGCTGTATCCCGTGCCTTCCGTGAGCGTAGTGCCGTTTAAGGTGACGGTTATATTTGCCAGAGGTGGGGTGAACGTGTCGCTTACTATAAGATTATCGGTAGCCACGACGGGAACATTGCCGGTGTTCTGAATAATAAAGGTATAGGTTATCTCGCCACCGCAGTTAACACTGTCGGGGCAGATTGCTTTTGCTATCGTGAGCTCTACACCGTCTCTGACGGTAGCGGTAGCCGAAGCAGACGCTTCCTCACAGCCCGAGGCTGTTGCCGTGTTGGTAATAGTGCTTCCGCTTTCAAGGGGTGCAAAGGCGTTGACGATAGCCTCGTAAATTAAGGTGGCAGTGCCGCCGGCAGGAACGGTGATATCGCTGATTACGAGAGGGGGACCTGCCTGTGCAGTGGCTCCGACGGTGAGCACACCGTTCTGGTAATAAAGAAGCGAGCCGACACTGTATTCGAGCGGAGTTACGCTGGCACCGCCGGGTGTTGTATAAGTGCCGAGATTGTCCGTTACGCTTACGTTTACGGCATCCTCGCTCCCGGTGTTGGTGAGAGTGATGACGTAAGCTATGCCGCCGCCTCTGTAGTAGCCGGTGCCTATGGCGGTCTTCGTGATGCTTAAGGCGTCTAAGACCTCTCCCTCGGTCACGTTGGAGTTGGTAACCTGACCTGCATAGGAAAGGGAAGCCTGATTATAAAACGTTGCCATTTTTATTTTTCCTCTTTCTTTGACGTACGTGGGAAACCCACATCTACATTATATGAATTCATTGAAAAAAGGTTAGAATTCGTATTATTTTCCGAGTTTTACTTAAAAAGTCTTTAACTATTAGAGAGTGTCAGGTTTAGGGAGACACGATCACAAACCAAAAGGCAGGAGCGCGAACTCGCGCTCCTGCCTTTTTATATGAAATTTTGATGGAATTACTTTAAGTACGCCTTGCTTACATCAGCATCCTCTACCGCAAATCTTACTATACTTTCAATTCCGCCCTTGCAGGTTGCCTTGGTAGCATATCCGCGCGCAGAGTGGCAAACGCAGGAGCCGTTGGGCGCATAGAGGCGGAAGCGGTGCTTGCCTGCCTTGTCTACGTAAATTTCCCATTTTGGGAAGGATTGCGAAACAGGGGTTTTCAACGTCGTGTCCTCTATTGCAGCCTTCGGCGCATTTGCAATAACGCTCTTTATTCCGTTTACAGCCGACGTAGACGAAGAATAAATCTGCGAATAAGCAATAACAACCTTGTTTGAGGCGCAAAGGTTGAAGAAAAATCTTCCGTCCTTCGCTTTCTTGATTTCGAAATTTCCGTTTCTTGTGAGCTTGCTCTCGGTGAGAGTCTGTGCGCTTTCGATTTCGGACTCGAGAGGCTCCTCGTCAAGCTCCTTTGCGGGCTTGGTCGATGCTTTTTTCGTATCTGCCTTGGGAGCCGCCTTCTTTTCGACGGGCTTAGTTTCAGCCTTGGGCGCTGCCTTCTTCGCGGCAGGCTTAGCCTCAGCCTTTGGTGCTACCTTCTTTTCGGCAGGCTTAGCCTCAGCCTTTGGTGCTACCTTCTTTTCGGCAGGTTTAGCCTCTGCCTTGGGAGCCGCCTTTTTCTCAGCAGGCTTAGCCGCTGCCTTAGGAGCTGCCTTTTTCTCGACGGGCTTCAGGAATTCCTCTTGGGAATTATTCTTTACGTCGGTTACAGTCACCGCCTCGTATTTTTCTTTTTTTCTTTTTCCAAAAAGTCCCATAGTAACCTCCGTGTAAATTTAAAATAGTGTTCTTGAATACATTCTACCATATAATTACGGAGATTACAACGATTTTTTCGAAAAAACTATCTTTTTTCGGTTTTTGATTTCAAATACGCGATAGCTTCCTTTATACCGCCGATTTCGTCTATCAAGCCGCATTCGGTCGCGCCGTATCCGTCGAGAATCGAGCCGATGTCGTTTACGAGCGTGTCGGTCTTGGTTAATATCTCGCGAAAATAGTTCTCGTTCACCCTCGAGTGGCTGACAATAAAATTGATAATTCTGTCCTGCATTTTCTCAAGATAATCAAATGCCTGCGGAACTCCGAGAACCACTCCGTTTGTCCTGACGGGGTGTATAGTCATAGTTGCGCTCGGCACGATGAACGAGCGCCCGGCGCTCACCGCCAACGGTACGCCTATCGAATGACCGCCACCGAGAACTATCGAAGCCGTAGGCTTAGTCAGGCTCGCTATAACCTCGGCTATCGCCAGCCCTGCCTCTACGTCGCCGCCGAGGGTGTTTATTAAAATCATAATTCCGTCAATCTTGTCGCTCTCCTCGAGCGCAACGAGAGTGGGTATCACGTGGTCGTATTTCGTTGTCTTCTGCGAGCTGTCAAGGACGTAGTGACCCTCTATCTGCCCGATAATCGAAAGGCAATAAAACGCACTCCCACCGTTTTCTATTACCGCCGTACCGTCCGTCACCATTCCGTCTCTGTCATCGCGCTTGGTTTCTTCCGCTTGCATATCTTCTCCCAAAATAAATGTTTTTGTTATTTTTTTCGAGAATCTTTGCTTTTATACATTGATTTTTGAAAAGCTTTGTGTTATAATGTTAGGTGGATTACTGCGGTCTGTCAAAAAACCGCAAAATACAAAACAAGGAGTTATTTTAAAATGAGCAAAGTAATCGTTGAAACCTCTGCAAGACACATTCATCTTTCCCGTGAGGCCGTTGACGTTCTCTTCGGCGCGGGCTATGAGCTTACCAAGAAGAAGGATCTCAGCCAGCCCGGTCAGTACGCTTGCGCTGAGAAGCTTACCGTTGTAGGTCCTAAGGGCACTCTTAAGGCGTCCATTCTCGGTCCTACCAGACCTGCAAGCCAGGTTGAAATTTCTCTTACCGACGCTCGCTCTATCGGCGTTGCAGCTCCCATTCGTGAGTCCGGCGACGTTGCAGGCAGCGGCGCGTGCAAGCTTATCAATCCCGAGAACGGTGCAGAGTACGAGCTCGCTGAGGGCGTAATCGCTGCAAAGCGTCATATCCACCTCACACCCGAGGCAGCAGCAGAGATGGGCGTTGCAGATAAGGAGATCGTTTGCGTAAAGATCGCTTCCGACTCTGAGCGTACCGCTATCCTTGGCGACGTTGTTGTAAGAGTATCCGAGAAGTTCGCTCCCGCTATGCACATCGACACCGACGAGGCTAACGCTGTGTTCAACAAGGGCTCTGAGGTCTGGGGCGAGATAGTAAAGTAATATGAAGATTCTTTTCCAAGGCGATAGCATTACCGACGCAGGTAGGGATCACCGTAACTACCACGATATGGGTAATGGTTATCCGAAATATGCAGCCGAGGGGATAAGAGAGGCTTTTCCCGATACGAGCTTTGAGTTTATCAATTTCGGTATCTCGGGAAACCGCACCTGTCAGCTTTTCGACCGTCTTTATAACGACGCGATCGCATTTGCGCCCGACGTCATTTCGGTTCTTATCGGTATAAACGACCTTTGGCACCGTCATGGCGCAGCTAAAATTGCGACTACTCTCGAGCAGATAGAGACGAATTACCGCGCTATTCTCGAGCGTCTTAAGAACGAGACGAATGCGAAGATAGTGATGCTTGAGCCTTATTATCTGGATGCAGAGCCCTGCTCGTATCTGCGCGAGGATTTGAAGCCTCTGTTGCCGATAATCCGCCGTCTGGCCGAGCAGTATGCCGACGTCTTCATTCCTCTTGACGAGCTATTCGCCGAGGCTATAAAAAACCAACCCGAGCCCCTCTACTATTCCGCCGACGGAGTTCATCCGAACGACAACGGCGCGAGGTTTATCGGTAAGGCGTATGCAGAGGCCGTAGCGCCCCTGCTTAAATAAGTTTATTATTAAAAAGGAGTATATAAATCATGGCAGAACTTGTTTATTCCAAAGAAGTGGAAAACATGTGCATCGTTGCCAAGGGCCCTCACCACGGTCCCGCTCCCATTCCCGAAGAAGGTAAATGGGTAAAGGCAAAGGAGATTTCGGACATCTCGGCTTACACTCACGGTGTGGGCTGGTGTGCACCCCAGCAGGGAGCGTGCAAGCTCTCTCTTAACGTTAAGGACGGTATCATCCAGGAGGCTCTCGTTGAGACTATCGGTTGCTCCGGTATGACTCACTCCGCGGCTATGGCAGCAGAGATTCTTCCCGGCAAGACCCTTCTTGAGGCTCTTAATACCGACCTTGTTTGTGACGCTATTAACACCGCTATGCGTGAGCTTTTCCTTCAGATAGTTTACGGTCGTTCGCAGTCTGCATTCTCCGAGGGCGGTCTCGTTATCGGTGCAGGTATGGAGGACCTCGGTAAGGGCGAGCGTTCGATGGTTGGTACTATGTACGGTACTAAGGCAAAGGGCGTAAGATATCTTGAAATGACAGAGGGTTACTGCACAAGAATGGCTCTTGACGCTGATAATCAGGTTATCGGTTACGAGTTCGTTTCTCTTGGCAAGATGACCGATATGATCAAGAAGGGCATCGAGCCCAACGAGGCATACGAGAAGAAGTCGGAGGCCGCGGTCTTAGGAAGACAAAATATCTCTCCA
>JAZOMD010000015.1:0-5358 GCA_045653745.1 Eubacteriales bacterium
ATGGCGGAGATGTTCGACGGTGACTGGACGAAGGCCGTTCCCTACGACCTTCGCTTAAAGGCGGCAGAGTGGATTATAAGCCTTCAGGACGAGAACGGCTACTACCAGCACCCCCAGTGGCCCAATCCCCCCGACCTCAGACTTACCCGTGATATAGGCTCTGCAAGAACTCTTATAGCCGGCGCAGGACTTGAGCCTAAGTATTCGGGCGCTACCATATCCGAAAACAATCTCCCCGGAAGGCTCTCTTCCTCGAGCGTTACGGCGGTATCGAAGGTCGTTTCGGTTGCAGACACGCTTTCTCACTTCGAGAGCGTTGATGCCTTCAAGGCTCACCTTGCAGAGTGGGAGGCGGCCCTTAACGGTCTTAGCGATGCCGACATAGCCTACAAGTTCTACTTCTACGGCAGTACCTTCCAGTCCACCGCGGGCTACATCGAGAAAAATCCCGAGTTCGTAAGACTCACCATCGAGTTCTTCGATAAGCACCAGAACCCCGAGAACGGAGTGTGGTCTGACGGTATTTATCTCAACTCCACCAACGCAATACACAAAATTGCCTCGGTCTACAACTCGCTTAAGGCAGAGCTCAAGTACACCGACAAGATGATAGAGTCCACTCTCGCACTCCTCAATACCGGTATGCCGAACACTAACACGACCTGCGAGATTTACAACGTATGGTCCTGCTTCCAGTACGTCTATAAGAACGTAAGAAATTACTCGTCGGGCACCGTCGAAGAGAGAGCTGCAAGATGCGAGGCGCTTAAGGCTACGGCTGCCGACGACGTAGTTGCGGCTATCAGCATGACCTACGACCACCTTATCCACTACCGCTACGACGACGCCTCGTTCAGCTATTACAAGGGCTATTCACTCCACACCATGCAGGGAACTCCCTGTGCGGTCAGAGGCACTCCCGAGGGTGACCTCAACGGCTTCCTTATGGCGGCGCACAATATGCCATACTTCATTCTCGCCGCGCTCGAGCTTGAGGAATATATGGTACCCCTCTTCACCGAGGCAGACAGACTCTACTATATGGAAGGGCTCAGAAGCGCAGGTGAAATTCCCGAGCTTGAAATAGAGGTTACAGACCCCGTGACGCACGACTTTGAAGAGGACGAGGCAGGCGCTCTGCCCGAGGGTATAGAGGTTTCGACAGACTCCTCTAAGACTCCGAACAAGGGCGCGTACGGCAAGGTCGTTGAGAACGGCACGGGCAAGGTGCTCGAGATTTCTGCCGTCGCAGGCAGCTCTCCCACGGGAGCAAACTACCGCGTAATCGCTAAAGCGAACCACACGAGCAAAAATCCCACTATGGCAAGACTAGAGCTTAAGATTAAGTTTGACTCCACCACTCAGCAGACCAATCACATTATCGACATCAAGATAAAGGACGAATTAACGGGCGGCTATCTTCTCCAGCTTTACGCATCACGCAGCCTTAGCTTAATCAATCTTCACACCGCTACCGGAACGAAGATAGGAAAGATAGGAAATTCCGAAAAAGACATCAACCTTGCTATCGAATACAACTTTGAGACGGGCGAGTTCAGCGTATACGCAGGCGACGCTCTCGTTGGTACGGGCACTTCCCAGTATAATAGCAACGCGCAGATTGCGGCAGGCTCGGTTATCATTGAAACTCCCTACAACATCAAGGCAAAATACACGATAGACGACCTCTGCTTCAAGACCTACGAGGCAGAATAAGTAAACATTTATTTACAAACAGAACATTTCCAACCTTCAAGGAACCTTTTTATGAGAAAAATTCTGATTTTAATTTTAGCCATCTGCCTCTCGGCAGGACTTCTCGCCTCGTGCGCAGGCACGGGCGAGGGCGGCTGTAATCACAGAGACGGCGACGATAACGCCCTCTGCGACGAGTGCGGACTTGCCTTCGAGGACGGAGAGGAAACTCCCGAAGACCCCGAAACTCCAGAAACTCCCGAAAATCCGAGCGACCCCGAAACTCCCGAGGCGTGCGAGCACCGCGACGCCGACGACAACGGCGAGTGCGACGAGTGCGGCGAGGATTTTGAGGACGGCTGTGACAGAGAGCACAAGGATACAAACGACGACGGCAAATGCGACGAGGGCGGCGAGGCCTTCGAGGACGGCTGCGACAACCATAGCGACGGTGACGACAGAGACTTTATCTGCGACACCGAGGGCTGTGAGGCTTTCGTAGAGCCCGAGGTCGCACCCACTCTTATATTTGACAAAAACAATTCCCCCACTATCGTCTCTAAAAAAGGCGAGGTAAGCTACGTATTCGACGAGGTAAGAACGGTGCACGCGCACCTTGAGTCGGTTATCGGAAAAAGACCCTCGATAGCCTCTGACACCTCGACGAAGGCGGCGCACGAGATAGTTATAGGCGACACGAGCCGGGAAATAACGGCTACCGCCAAGGCGGCGCTTGCGAAAAAGCTCGCGGCAAAAAAGCCCGACCTTCTCGAGAGGGGACTCGAGGAAAATGATATTGCAGGCTTCCTTATCTACTCCGACGGCTCGTCGGTTGCGATAGTATGGACGCATTTCCAGATAGCGCCGAAGGCTATCGAATACTTCTCCGAGGTTTACGCCGACGGCCCCGAGCTTAAGCTCTCGGCAGGCTATGAAAAGTCGGAATTCATCTCTCTTGACGGCTATCTCGAGGAGCGCGAGGACAAGATTCTCGATGCGGCGTGGGCTGAATTCGAGGCGGCTATCCCCGAAGAGTACAGAGAAGGCATTGTCAGAGAATTTAAAAGACTGCACTCGATTTACGATTTTGATGCGGCGGCAGAATGGATAGCGAGCCTTTACGACCCCGAGATAGGCGGCTTCTACGGCGTGCCGAGCGGCAGAAATGCTATCGGCATACTTCCCGATATCGAGAGCACCTACTACGCCTTCACGCTCGTCGGATATATGGGAATGGCAGAGCTCTATGGCGGTAACTGGTGGCAGGCAATTCCCAAGGATATACTCGACAAGGCTGCCGACTGGATATACGAAATGCAGGACCCCGACGGATATTATTACCTTCCCCAGTGGCCGAAGGAAATGATAGAGGCAAACAACAACGTTCTGCGTATCACGCGCGACAAGGGCTCGGCAAACACTATCCTGAGTAAAGCCGGCCGCACACCGAAATACTCCTCCGGCACGGCGAGCGGTAACGCGCTTCTCGGAGCTCTCGGACAGAGCACGGTTGTGGCGGTATCGAAGGTCGCTATGACTTCGGAGTTGCTTACAGAGTACGAGTCCGTTGAGAATTTCAGAGCCTACCTCGACGGCTTTGAGGCAGAGCTTAAGAACACCACCGACTCAAACAGATCCTGGCTCTTCTACCTCTGGGGCAGCTACTTCCAGCCAAACACCTCAATACTCAATAAAAATCCCCAGATGAAGGCGATGGTTGTCGAGTTCTTCGATAAGCACCAGAACCCAGAGAACGGCGTGTGGAGCGAAAATCTTGACTATAACTCCACCAACGCGATACATAAAATAGTTTCCGTATACAACGCACTCGGCGTGGAAGTAAAGTACGCCGACAAGATGATAGAGTCCACCCTCACTATACTTAAGGGTATGTCCAAAAATCCGCCCACCAACACCTGCAACATCTACAACATCTGGTCGGATTTCTCCTACATTTATAAAAACGTCCGTAGCTTCTCGAGCGGCACTACCGCCCAGCGTGAGGCAAGATGCGAGGCTATGAAGAAGCTCGTCTACAAAGGTGCGGCTGACGCAATCGCGGCGAGCGCCGACGAGGTCGAGCAGTACGCTAAGGGAAACGGCGCATTCAGCACCAACAAAGCATACTCCGCAGTAGGCACAGCTCCCTTTATGATGGGCGTTACCGGCACGGTTGAGGGCGACCTTGCAGGATTCCTTTTTGCAACCTACGATATTTCACATCAGATACTCACAGCCCTCGAGCTTACCGACTACGAGATTCCCTACTTCACCGAGCAGGACAGATTGACTTACGTTAATACTCTCCTTAGTATAGAGCCACCCAAAAAGGGTTCGGTGGACGTCTCGGAGGTAGCCGTCTTCGACTTTGAGGGTCTCGGAGCAGACGAGCTCCCCGAGGGCGTGAAGGTCAGCCTTGATGCAAACAGAGTCCCTAACCCGAATTCCTACGTCAAGGTTGCAGACGACGGCACGGGCAATATGGCGCTCGAGTTCAATGCGACCTCGAGAAAGGTGGACAACGGCAGAAACTACGGCGCAACCTTTAACGCAAGCCACACCGTCCCCTACCCCACCGTAGCGCGCCTTGAGTTTTCCTTCAAGATAAACAAGGGCACTGCGGCAAACTCCGGCGTCTTCGACCTTATCTTAAGAGTTAACGGCTCCTCTTCCGCGATAATGCAGGTGCACGTCGGCCTTGACGCGCAGGGCAACGTCTACTTCACCGAGAACAGCGGAGCAAAGGTCGGCAACATCGGCAAGGTGGGCGAGTATATCGACTTTGCCCTCGAGTACGAATGGGGTCTTGGCGAGTACAGAATTTACTCGGGCGGCAAATATATCGGCAAGGGTACTTCGACCTACAACGGAGCCTCGCACACCGCGACGGGCTCGGTTTACTTCGGCTCGAACTCCTCAACGACGGCAAAATACTATATCGACAATCTAAAATTTGTCACCTATATACCCGAGGAAAAGTAATCTTTACTTTACAAAATCAAGACTTTTTCACTATTTAACGGCAGAGCTCACGGGCTCTGCCGTTTTTTTCTTTTGGCAGAGGTGCGCAGAATTTTGCACACTCAGCCGTGGGAAAGCCTGACGGGCGATCCCCTCGCTTTTGGCAGATTGCACAAAAATCCGCAGCGTTTTTTTGACGCCTTTGATTTACGAAAAATTTTTCGCTTAAATATATGTTGACTTTTATACCCACTCACTCTATAATATAAGCAGAAATAAAAATAAGGAGAATTATTTTTATGAGAAAGATTTTGTTTTTGATGCTTGCCCTCTGTCTTTCGGTGGCATTGCTCGCTTCCTGTGGCGGAGGCGATAAGGGCTACGGAGGCGGCTGTCAGCACAGAGACGCGGACGACGACACGGTATGCGACAAGTGCTTTGAGGACTACGAGGACGGCGAGGAGCCTGCCGACGGAATTATATATTCCGAGACGGTTTACCCTGCTATCGTATATAAAAACGGAGACCTTTCCTTTGTAAAGAATACCGCAACCGTCCTTCGCGACTATATGGCAGAGAATGCAACTCTCTCGACGTCGGTCTTCCACGACGGGGGTGCGAAATTCGACAAGGAAATCGTTATAGGTGACACAAACCGAGAGATAACCGCTACGGCAAAGGCGATTCTCGCCGAGAAGCTTG
>JAZOMD010000016.1:0-3435 GCA_045653745.1 Eubacteriales bacterium
TTTCGGCAGCGAGATTGAGGGCACGGGCAGCGTAACCATGCAGGTTGTACAGGGCAGAAAGTATTATATCGGTGTTGCAGACTTCAACGGCGAATACGGCGTGTCTGTTGACATTGACTTCTCTGCATCTATCACCGAGGGCGAGATTGTAACCGACGGTACTGCAAACGTACCTCACGATCTCGTTATCGGAGACAATATCGCAGCTGTTGACGGTATGAATGCTCTTTACTACGCATACGAATTCGGAGCAAACGGAACTCTTACCGTTAACACCGCGAGCACTAACGTTTACTGGTATCTTACCGATGATCTCGGTGTATACGTAGCCGGCAGCACTGAGGGCCCCCTCACCGTTCACGGATACTACGGCGACATTGTATATCTGTCGGTATCTTCTGACAACTGGCAGTCTGACGAGATAGCGTTTACCGCTTCCTTTGAGGCAGATCCCGCCGAGGTTTACTATGAGTCCGCGGTAATCACGGACGGCTCTGCGGCAAACGAGATAGCTATTGCTGAAAAGACCTTCGTATCCCTTAGCTTCTACGGTCTTGGCAGCTTCGTTATCAGCTGGGACAACGCAGACGCAATCGTTGAGCTCCTTGCTTGGGGCGTTCCCAACACTCTCGTAGAAAACGGCGGCACTATTGCAGCAGGTAACTTTGGTACCAACCTCATCGTTTACCTTCCCGATTATGCGGCAGGCACCGTTAACCTTACCATCGCTCCTGCAACCGCAGGCGCCTGACGGTTCTTATACCGTTACATCGAACGCTGTATCCGGCGTCGTTCTCAACGGTACAGACCTTGTATAATCCTTAATCTAAACGCAACGCGCCACACCGCAAAACGGTGTGGCGCACTTTTTTGTCCCAAACTATTGAAAAAGAGTTCCTTGTATGTTAAAATAAATATTAGTACATAATTATCAGTATTTTATTAGGAGATAAGTATGAAAAAGGTATTATTATTCATTTTGTGTATGTTGCTCGCGTGCTCGCTTTCGCTCGCGCTCTCTTCCTGCGGAGACGGTGGCTCCGAGACCCCCGGTCCCTGTGCGGAGCATGAGGACGAGGACGAAAACGGTATTTGTGACGTTTGCAAGCAGCCGACAATCGAACTTCCCGAAGGACCTGCCGAGGTCAGCGTAAGCTTCACCGTCAAGGATCAGGACGGAGCCGCTGTTCCGGGCGTAAGCTTCACCTTTACCGAGAAGGGCGCAACCGATGCTACTCCCATAACCGCTACCGGTGATGCAAACGGACGCTTCACTCTAAAGCTTACAGCCGCAACCTATAAGCTCGATTGCGATTATGATGCAGAGAAAATCGGTTACTTCTTCCTTGATACAACCGAAATTAAGGTTGAGGAAAGCACCGTCGCGATAGATATACTTATGGAAAACACAAATCCCAACGGCACAGAGGCAAGACCTTTCCCTCTCACCGTAGGAGATAACGAGATTAAGATTGCAGCAGGCGAGGGCTGCTATTACGTGCTTTATCACGCAGTAAACCTTCTTTGCGAAATGGAAGCTGTGGGAATTAAGGTTACCTACGGCGGAGCAGAGTATCTTCCCGACGCGGACGATAAAATCGATTTTGCATTTCTTGGCACGGACACCAACTCCGTTGAGGTCGTGAAGATAGAAAACGTCGGCACGGCGGAGATAACCTTCAACGCTAAGATATACTCGACGCCCGGCTCTTACGGTAATCCTTATATTATCGAAGATATTTCGGGAGAAATTTCGAAAAGTGGGCTGAGCTCGAAGGATATGGTATACTATTCCTATACCGCGACCGCGGACGGCACGTTCACTTTAACTGTTACCAGTGAAAATACTCACGCCTCTATGCTTTGCGGATACGTTCAGGTAACTACCGTCAGCGAAAACAGCAACGTCATTTCGATTGAGGTAAAAGAGGGCGACGTAGTAGTCATAGACCTTGCTACGACGCTCGAGGAGAATGCAACTATATCCTTCACCCTTGAGCTTGGCGCAGGGGAGTAAAGTGCCCCTAAACTTTGAATTTGAGGTTTGATATGCAAAATGAGAAAATTCGACACGACTTTCTGGCTATTCTTGCCGAGGAGTTGATTCCCGCAATGGGGTGTACGGAGCCTATCGCTCTTGCTTATGCCGCTGCAAAGGCGACCGAGATACTCGGTGCAAAGCCTGAACGCATCGTTGCACGTTGCAGCGGTAACATAATAAAAAACGTTCGGTGCGTCCGTATCCCCAACTCCGGCAGAATGACGGGAGTGGAAGCAGCCTGCGCTTTGGGCGCGCTTTGCGGTGACGCGTCGCGTGATATGGAGGTTCTGGAGGCAGTAACCGAGCAGGGGCGTGCCGAGGTCGTTAACTTCCTGAAAGACGGTCGCTGTCAAGTGGAATATCTGGAATCCTCGATTCCGTTGCACTTTGTGATTGAGGTTGGAATCGGTAAAAGTCTGGTGACCGTAGAAGTGCGTCACAGTCATACAAACGTTGTCAGGATCGTGAAAGACGGTCAGATACTCTCAGAGGTACAGGACTTGCAGGAGGAGCCCACCACGGCGGACCGCAGTGCGCTCAGCGTAGAGAATATCTATGACTTTGCAGAGAATATTGAAATTGATGCCATTCGTCCCTTCGCAAAAAAACAAATTGCCTGCAATATGGCTATTGCCGAGATCGGTATGCAGGGCGGATACGGCATAGGTATCGGAAAAGCGATTTTGGACACCTACGGTGAAGGTGTGATGGCAAAGATTCGTGCTTACGCCGCAGCGGCATCGGAAGCGAGGATGGAGGGCTGCGATATGCCCGTCATCATTACGTCGGGTAGCGGCAATCAGGGAATTGCGTCCACGGTTCCCGTGATAGTCTATGCAAAAGAAAAAGAAGTTACCGAAGAACGAATGTATCGGTCGCTCGTATTTTCAAGCCTTCTGACAGTCTATCAGAAGGAGTACATAGGAAAGCTGTCGGCGTTTTGCGGAGCAGTGTCTGCATCCTGCGCGGCAGGTGCGGCTATGACCTATATGGTTGGCGGAACAATAGAGCAGATCAAGGCGACTATCGATAATACGATGGCGGATATTCCTGGAATTATCTGCGACGGTGCCAAGGCGTCCTGCGCTGCAAAAATTGCTTCTGCCCTGGATGCGTCCTTGTTTGCGCATTCTCTCGCGATGCAGGGTAAGGTCTATGCCGCAAACACCGGAATTCTTCAGAGCGATGCCGGTAAAACCATCAGTTGCGTTGGCCACATCGGAAAGGTCGGTATGAAACAAACCGACTTTGAAATTGTGAAAACGATGGTTACACCCAGATCGTAAACTCACTCTTGCCGCTTATGAGCAAGCTCAACACGTCTTCGCGGAGTATGCGAACTCGCATTCTGCTTTGCAGAACAAGTTTGAGTCAGAGCACCACAACGAAAAAAA
>JAZOMD010000017.1:0-11783 GCA_045653745.1 Eubacteriales bacterium
AAAATTCGCGGAACTCGGTGCAAAGCTGTGCGGCGAGGGTTTTGTTGTGCGCGAGCACGAGAGTCGGGCGGTTAAGATTGGCTATAACGTTTGCCATAGTGAAGGTTTTTCCCGAGCCGGTAACGCCAAGAAGGGTCTGCGCACGCTCGCCTGCGAGAATTCCCTCGGTCAGGGCGCGTATAGCCTCGGGCTGGTCACCCGTGGGTGCAAAATCACTTTTGAGCTTGAATTTTCTCTCGTCCATAGCCTCTCCTTTCAAAAATTGCCGATATCTATCCAATATATTATTGTACCATAAATATATTTTAATGTAAATAGGTAAAAGTAAAAAAATACCCTGCGTTTTTTGCAGGGTAATAATCATCATTGTTTTTCAACTGTTATAATTTTTATAGGCTTACCTATCTTCCGGGCATATTTTATAGTATAAGCACTTCCTCGCGAGATTCCGTCCCAAATAACCAAAACCGTGTCGCAAATCCGAACCATTTCTTCGTTGCGTTTCAAGGGTGCCGCCCTGCCATACTTTTTGTAATCGGGCTGCAAAATCATTTTGGATATTCTGTTTTCATCGGCATATTTTTCGGCAAGAGCATCTACGCCCTTTGCTCCTCCACTGATTATCATAGTAACTTCTTCCGAAATCAGCTTCGACAAATCGTAATCCGTAATACTCCTCGAACCTACGATTAAGATTTTCATATTACGTGCTCCTCTTCTCAAATTCAAAAAAATCGTCTTCTTGACCTTCCGCGCGCAAACAGTATATCACAATTTGAGATAAAAGTCAATATCTCAAAACGAGATTGTATATAATTACCTTAATAATTCTACTCGAGGTGTTATATGCGGCTGAAGGATTTGAGAGAAGATAGCGACCTTACGCAAGGCGAATTGGCAGAGCTTTTACACATAAAGCAAAACACTTATTCTCAATATGAAAACGGGCAGCGCCAGCTTCCGCTTGATGCCTTGATTACTCTTGCGCGATACTACAAGACCTCTACCGACTACATTCTAGGACTAACAGACGAGAAAAAGCCTTACGGATAATCTGGGGCGCGATATACGATAATACCCTCTCGCAGCATTAACGCGAGAGGGTTGTTTTTATTTTTTCGGTATTATCCTCGGAGTATTCGATTTCCTCGGAGATTATACGGGCGAGGGTGGCTGGCTCTGACTCTTTTGCAAAGGAGAAAAGGCGCGCGAGGAGCTCCTCGAGGAAAAGCGCGAGGGAGAGGGCTTGGTGTGCCTCTATCTCTGTACGCGAGGGGGAGAGGTGCCTATAAACGAAGTAGGCGAGGGCTCGCTCGAGGTATTTTTCATTTTCCCCATCGGTGGCGCGCGGAGCGCGAAGAGAAGCAAGAAAGAGCTCCTTGTGCTGTGGGTCAAGATATTCAAGCGAGGATATAATATCTTCAGAAAGGCTATCGCGCTCTTTAAATTCCCGAATACCGTACTGCGAGCGAAGCCTTTCGAGGCGTGTTTTGTAGGGGGTAGTGCGGTCGGAGAGGAGCGCGTATATTTTCTCTCGCTCGGATACGGCGTCAAAACTGCGGTGGGCTCTGCCCTTTTCTTTTCCTATCTCAAGAATATCAGCGTAGGAGTCCGAGGAAAGAATAAGCCTTGCCGCCTCCTCACACGCCATACCGAGCCCGACCTCCATACCGCGCGCGGTGAGGTTATAAAAGCGAGGGTGCTCACGGCATATATCGCATAAATACTCCTCTCCGAGCTCGGTTATTATGCGGCAAAGCCCCTTTTCGTCAAGGTGGGGGCAGCGCTCTCCCTCGGTGAGGGCAAAGTGCGGTGTGCCGTCGAAGGCGAGACTCTCTCTTACGCATCTTCCGTAGCCTGTGGCGAGGGTGGAATACTTCTCGAGAGTATCCGGGTCTATATCAATTTCCCAGCCGACACAGCAGGTGTGCGTGCATTTATCCGCGTTACATTTAAAGTTCTTATAATAGGCGGGGGCGAAAAGCTTCACGGCGTTCTCCTGTCGTTTTTGAACGGTTTTGTTTACATATTATAGCAAAAGCCACGCGGTAGCAGGTACTGCGCGGCTTTTCTCTTTTAGTTATCCCAGTTGGTATATACTGCGTTTACGTCGTCGTCCTCATTGAACTTATCGAGCATCTTCTCCATATTGGTGACGTCTTCCTCGCTGGTAAGCTCAACGTAGGTGGAAGGAACCTTAGCAAGGTCGGCAGTTTCAATCTTATAGCCGAGAGCTATGATAGCATCACGGACTGCATCGAGGTCGGCAGGGTCGGTATAGATAGAATACTCGCCCTCGTCGCTTCTGATGTCCTCTGCTCCGCACTCGAGTGCGTCCTCCATCATCTTATCCTCGTCGATTTCACCGTCCTCGTCAACGATGGTGATAACGCCCTTCTCCTCAAAGAGATAGGCAACGCAGCCGTTCTGTCCGAGGTTGCCGCCGTACTTAGAGAAGTTTGCGCGCACGTTACCTGCGGTACGGTTACGGTTATCGGTCGAGGTCTCGACGATGATAGCAACTCCCGAGGGGCCGTAGCCCTCGTAGACTATCTCCTCAAAGTTAATGTCGCTGTTATCGGAGAACTTCTTGATGGTTCTCTGGATATTATCGTTGGGAACGTTATTCGCCTTTGCCTTCGATATAAGGTCGCGGAGCTTGGAGTTATTGTTGGGGTCGGGGCCGCCAGCCTTGATGGCAACTGCCATTTCCTTACCTATCTTGGTAAAGATTTTCGCCTTTGCCGCGTCTGCCTTTTCCTTCTTGTGCTTAATGTTGTTCCATTTGGAATGTCCTGACATATTTATATCTCCTAAAATTTATTTTTATATCTTTTCGGGGCTCTGCATACAGATAAGACGGAGAGCCGTACCGAGAACCTGCTTGGTCGCACGGGTGAGGGCAACTCTCGAGCTGCGGAGCGCTGCGTCCTCGCAGCCTGCTATGCTGCACTCGTGGTAGAAGCGGTTAAAGGCTGCCGCGAGGTCGAGGATATATCTCGTAACCACCGAGGGCTCGTACTCTGCTATCGCGGCACTGACGCGCTCGGGGAATACAGAGAGGCACTTTGCAAGCTCGAACTCGAGCTCGGAGAGAGGTGCGTCGGTCATATCGGAGTCCTCGCCGACCTTCTCAAGCACCGAGCAGGTACGCGCGTAGGTGTACTGTGCGTAAGGACCGGTATTTCCGTCAAAGGAAAGCGCGTCCTCCATCATAAAGTTTATATCGCGCATACGGTTGTTGGAGAGATAGTAGAATACTATCGCGCCGACACCGACCTTCTCTGCGATAGCGCGGCACTCGGCCTCGTCGGGGTGCTTGTCCTTGGCAATCTCCATAACGCGGCTTATCGCCTCGGCAAAGAGGTCCTTCAAGAGAATAACGTTACCCGTTCTCGTCGCAAGCTTTGCACCGTTTATGCTGACGGTGCCGTAGGGTACGTGGACGAGCTCGTCGTGCCAATCGTAGCCCATAAGCTCAACGACCTTAAACCACTGTGCAAAGTGGAGCGACTGTGCGGCGCTGGTGACGTATATAGCCTTATCGAAGCCGTATTCACCCTTACGGTAGACTGCGGCGGCGATATCTCTTGTGGGATAGAGGGTGGAGCCGTCACGCTTAAGGATAAGGCAGACGGGCATATTCCACTTATCGAGGTTTACGATAGATGCACCGTCGTCGATTTCGAGAAGCCCCATATTGCGAAGCTTTTCTACCTGGGCAGGCATTTTATCTGTATAGAAGGATTCACCCTTATAGCTGTCAAATTCTATGCCGAGAAGCTTATACGTCTTCTCATACTCCTCGAGGCTGACAGAAACGAACCAGCGCCAAAGAGCGAGATTTTCCTCGTCACCGTGCTCGAGCTTGGTAAACTCGGCGCGAGACTCGTCGGCAAGGGGAGACTTTTTGGGGGTTCCCTCGGGCATACCGAGAACGCTTGCGTCCTCCTCTGACTTGATTTCGTTATTTATTCTTACGTAGAGCTTAACGAGCTCGTCTACTCCACCCTCTTCGATAACAGCCTTATCGCCCCATTTCTTATAGGCAACGATAAGCTTACCGAACTGAGTTCCCCAATCGCCGAGGTAGTTGATACCTACGCACTTATAGCCTGCGAACTCGTGAAGGAGCTTAAGGGAGTGTCCTATTACGGTGGTGCCGAGGTGTCCTATATGGAAGGGCTTGGCAACGTTGGGCGAGGAATAGTCGAGAACAACGGTCTTTCCCTCTCCGTTATTCGGAGAGCCGTATTTATCAGCCTCGGAGAGGACCTCCGAGACAACTCTTTTCGAGAATGCTGTGGGAGCAATTTTAAAATTAAGGTATCCGTTCACGGCGCTCACCGAGGAAAACTCCTCGCAAGAGACCGAAGATGCAAGAGCATCGGCTATCTGAACGGGGGAGCGGCGCAGAGTCTTCGAGAGACGGAAGCAAGGAAGCGCAAGGTCGCCCATAGTTTTATCGGGCGGATACTCGAGCATACCAAATACGCTCTCCTCGGAAAGAAGACCTTCGCCAAAGGTGGCGCTTACGGCGTCGGCGATAAGACCTGCAGTTTTATTTTTTAGCTTTAACATTTTCTAAAACCTCACATCAAAGCGAATTTTTCATTTTAACGAAGTCACCCTCGGGCTTGTCCTTCACAAGCACGGCTGGGATAAACGAGCCCTCGGTAAAGGTGTAAGCGAGCGCAGACTCAAGGCCCGAGACGAGATAAAACTCGCCGTCACGCTCAGCAATGCGCACCTCGGGAATAGGCATGCCCTCCACGAGCATCGAGGAAAGAGAGGAAATAAGCTCCTCGTCTGCCGCCTCGTCGGGATAATAAAGTCTCTCGGGAGAGACGAAGACTGCCTTATAGCTCTTATCCTTCTGCCAGGTGAGAAAGGCGTTTATTATGCACTCGGCAACCTCATCGGGCGTTGCAACGGTGGTATCCACTATCAGAGAATAGTTGGAGAGGTCCTTTATATCGACTCCGTACTGGGTCATATATCTCTTCTTCTCGCTCTCGCGGCGCGCGCGAGTTTCGCTGATGGTTTCCTCGAGCGTTGAGGCGTGCTCTCCCCTTCTGTTTGCATTCATTATACGAAGGGCGCTGGTCTCTATGTCGGTAGAGAGGTATATCGGGAAGGTTCCCTTGGTAAAGTGCCACGCCATTCTCGAGTCTATTATGAGAAGCTCATCGCTCGAGGAGAGGGCGGCGAGTCCGTCGTCTATCTCGTGGTCTATCTCCGGGTGAGTTTCCATATAGACGTTAAGCTCGGTTACCGTCATACCGCGTTTTTCAGCAATAGAACGAACTATGCTGCCTGTGGAATAGTAGTTTGCGCCGAGGCGCTCGATAAGTATCTTCGATACGGTGCTTTTTCCGCTACCGAGGTCGCCTGCAAGAGATATTTTGTCCATCATATCATAAGTCTCCGCTAAAATTACATCATTAACTAAATTATTATAATATAAATTTAGCGAAATGTCAACATCATTTTCTGCGTGGAGAGGGCTTTTTTTGAAATTTGAGCATTTTTTGCGAATAAAACCCTTTTCGTAGGTAAGAATACCTTTACAGCACAAAAAGGAAAGGAAGCTAAAAAATGGACAAAAAGGTCAAATTCAGCGAACAGCCGACCAAGGTGAAGGTGATTTACGGCGCGGTGGTTGCGGTGCTCTGCCTGACGGCAATAATCATTGGAATCGTATCGGTGGCGTCCGGCAAAAACAAGACTCCCCTGCCCGACAATCCCCCCGTAGATGGCGGTGAGGGCGAGGGCAACGAAAACGGAGATGGCGAAGGAGATGGCGAAAAGCTCACCTTCGTTTCCCCTACGATAGGAACCGTTGCAAAGGGGCACAGCCTCGAGGTTCCCGTATTCTCCACCACTCTCGGTGATTGGCGCGTGCACACGGGCATTGACATTTCCGCAGAGGAAGGAACCGAGGTATTTGCCGCGGCAGACGGCACCGTTTCGCGAGTTTACAGCGACCCTTATCACGGAAAAACCGTGGAAATCACCCACGAGGGCGGAATAGTCTCGAGATACTCTAATCTCTCTCTGGACGGAATTGCCGTCAACGTAGGCGACGAGGTAGCCTCGGGTGCGAAAATCGGAAAGATAGGCGACACCTCGCTCTCCGAGCTCGCCGACGAGCCCCATTTGCACTTTGAGATAAGAGTTGAGGGCGCGGCGGTAAATCCCCTTGACTATATTTCCGACGAGGCGAAAAAGGATTCTCTCGGATTAGGGGAGTAAACCTCAATATTTGAGGCAAAAAAACTTGACAAGCGTTTAATTATATGATATAATTAGACAAAATTATTCGGCGGGGCTTCGCAGAATGGTGTGAAGCCCCGAAATCTTTTCCCCTGACAAAACGGAGATTACTATGACTAATATTGCTATTCTCGGATTCGGCGTAGTCGGCGGCGGCGTTGCAGACCTTATTACGAAAAACTACGGCGAGGTCACCCGTCTTGGCAAAGACGAAATATGTATCAAGTACATACTTGATTTGCGCGATTTTCCGAACTCACCCTTCGGCGACAGAGTCGTACACGATTTTGATATAATAAAGAACGACCCCGAGGTGGACGTCGTTATCGAGGTTATGGGCGGCTCGCACCCTGCGTACGAGTACACCGTGGCGGCACTCGAGGCAGGCAAGAGCGTTATAACCTCTAACAAAGAGGTTGTTGCAAACTTCGGCGACGAGTTTCTCGCTCTTGCAGAGAAAAACGGTGTCAGCTACCGCTTTGAGGCGGCGGTCGGCGGCGGTATTCCCGTTATTTCACCTATGATTAACTGCGTAGGTCAGAACAGAATAACCGAGGTTCGCGGTATTCTTAACGGCACTACCAACTATATTCTTACGAAGATGTTCACCTTCGGCGACGGATTTGAGGAGTCGCTCAAGGACGCGCAGGAGAAGGGCTATGCCGAGAGAAATCCCGACGCCGATATTCTCGGAACCGACGCGGCAAGAAAGATAGTTATTCTTACCTCTCTTGCTACGGGAAAGCTTATTCCCGTCGATAAAATTCATACAGAGGGTATCACGAAAATCCGCAAGGAAGACGTTGAGGCGTCTGCCAAGGTCGGTCTTAAGATAAAGCTTCTCGGAAGATGCATTATCCGCGACGGCGGAATATTCGTTATGGTAGCTCCCTTTATGCTTCCTTCAGATGCCGCGCTTTCCACGGTATCGGGAGTATTCAACGCGGTTGAGGTACTTGGCGAGCCTATCGGAAGCGTTATGTTCTACGGCCCCGGTGCAGGCGCAGGTCCTACTGCCTCGGCTGTTGTAGGTGACCTTATGCAGGTTATGGTATCGGGTCGCAGCTGCGCACAGCCCGTTATGGAAAAATGCGCCGACGGCGCTCTTGATTTCGACTCCTTCGTTTCACGCTCCTATATCGCTATTGAGGGCGGTTGTCCCGTTTGCGTGCGCCGCGCCTTTGGCGAGGTACAGATAATAGAGGGTGAGAGCGAGCTTGCCTTCATTACCGGAGCTATGAGCGAGGCCGATACAAATGCGGCTATCGAGGCGCTGAAAAAGGACAGCGGTGCTACGGTAAAGTCGAGAATAAGACTTCTCTGATACAAAAAATTTATATAAGAGAGCTTGGAATGAGCTCTCTTATTTTTTTGCGCTCCCTGATTATGGCAAAGAGCGTAAGAACGGAAAGCGCGAGCACAGAGGTATCGGAAAGGGCGAGTATAACCCCTTCTCCAAGGCGTGCGCCAAGACAAAGAAAGCCAAAAAACAAAGCCGTAAAAAGGAACCCCACTCTCCCCGAAGAAAGATATAAAAACGCGCTCGAGCCGTAATAATACTGCGAGACCGCCGTGGAAAAGGCAAAGAGAAACACGAGGACGGTCAGTACAGGCAGCGACCACTGCCCGAGAGAGGAAGAAAACGCCGCACCTACGAGAGACATGGGCGTTTTGTAAAGGCTCGGGTCTTCTACCGAGAGGAGAATAACAAAAGCCGTCAGAGGGCACAGAATGACGGTATCAAAGAATATCTCGCATATACCAAAAACTCCTGCCTCATACGGTGTCCGCTCGGGGGCACGAACGTGCGCAAACGAGGACGTACCGCAGCCCGACTCGTTTGACAGAACGCCGCGCGCAAAGCCTTCCTTCAATGCGCGGAGAAAGCAATACGAGATGATTCCGCCGCCTGCACTTTTTAAGGAAAACGCGCCCGAAATTATCCTTAACAAAACCTCGGGCAGACGGTCTAAATTAGTGAAAATCCAAGAAAGCGACAGGATAATGTAAACCACGGTTGTCAAAGGTATGACTATCGCCGTGATTTTCTCGATTTTATCACCGCCGCCAAAGACCGAAAGAAAAGAGAGCGCCACGAAGACGAAAAGGACGGCGTACGGCGACACGAGAGGCAAGAGAGACGAAAGGGAGAAGACCGCGCGGCTCTGCATTACCCCACCCATAGAAACCGAGAGAAGAATGCAAAAGGCGGCGTAAAGGAATGAGCGTGCTCTCCCCTCACCTTTATACGAAGAAAGGAGAACTCCGCACATACCCGGGGCTTCTTCCGAGATAAAAGAAAACGAGAGAAGCACCTCTGAATATTTAACCGCCGCCGCAAAGAGCGAGGATACGAGGAGCCAGAATACAGACCCCTCTCCCCCTATGATAATCCCTGCGGCAACGCCGAATATGTTGCCGACTCCAAGAGTCCCGGCAAGTGCCAACGACAGCGAGCGTCTTGACTCCTTTTTCTTTAGCGCTCTTATGAGGACTCTAGCGGTTGCGAGTGGGTGCCTTATGAAGAAAAAGCGAAGAAATACGAGCAGATAACCTCCGACTCCGACGGTGAGAAGAGGCAAAAGCAAGGAAAAAAGCATAAGAAAAGACCTCCGCTAAATGTTATGCGGAGGTCGCTTTTATTAGAAGAAATTTACGGGTCGCGAAAAAGAATTATATACGGGGCTTACATAATAAACTTATATACGAAAAATCCTATAACCGCAACAAATACGGCTATCGCTACGACGTTGAAAATCTTATCGAATTTCTTCGCTCTTTCCTCGTCGCGCTTATCAAGCTCCTTATCCTCATCGCTTTCAAGAAGCTCCTCGGGGATTTCGTCTTCCTCGGTATCGGTGTCTTCCTCTACCGCCTCGTCAAGAGAAAAATCGTATTCGCCCGATTTGATTTTCTTTGCTCTCTCGGCACTTCCCTTAAGAATTTCGCCTACGGTAGCGAGTGTCTGCTTATCGGGTGAGGCAGAGGCCATCTTCCTGCCTATACGCTCCATCGCAGAGCCGATTTCTTCAAAATCTCTGCCGAGCGTTGCACATTCAAGGTCGGCGTTACATTCATCGCACAGATATTTCGGATTACCGTACGCGCCCATAACGAGGACGGGGGCGTTCTCCGAAATCGCGCTACTGTCACAAAGCGCACACTTACTCATTTTCCGTCTTTTCTCCTCTGAGAGCTTTTCTGAATTCTTTGAGATACTCCTCACGAAGGGCGGCTCTCTCGGAGAGCTCCTCGGGGGTAAGCTCTCTTACCTTAGCTATGCGTCCAAGCTCGTTTATTCTGTCTATCTTTTTCTTTTCCATTTTTTAAAAGCCCTTAATTATGAAATTTTAAACTTTACGGTTTTTATTCCGTTATATCCGCCCTCGGAGTACCAGAAGACGAGAAGATAATTACCGTCTGCGGTGGGGATTACGTGAGGCTCGCCGAAGGCGAACGAGGTCCACTCGGAGAAATCACCGGTCTCGGCGTCGCTCTTTCTCGTTTTGGTTTTAGACTCCCACGCGCACTCGTTGCTTATCATATTAAGCCCGTTTTCATCGGGTCTCATAACAGCAACCCAAACGCCTATGGGGCTCTCCTTGCGCTGATTATAGGCTATGAGAGCTCTGCCGTCAGGAAGGGCTGTGAGGGCGGTGGACTGACCCTTGAAGGGGAGAGACAGCACCTCACCGAAGCTCTCGCCGTCCTTTGCATAGAGATACATATCGGGTGTGGTCTCGCTTGCGGTCTGCCATGTAGTTATCATTTTAGCTCCGTCGGCAAGTGTGGCTATCCAAGTTTCGGCGTAAAGGGATTTTCCTTCAACCTTCGCTATCTTCGAGTGCTCCCAGCTCTTACCGCCGTTGGAGCTCTTGAGCATTACAAGGCAGTTAGTGTCGCTCTCGGCTCTTGCCTCAATAGCAGGATAGGGAGAATAAACGATGAACATCGCGCCGTCCTTATCGACCTGCATACCGCCGGGCATCTCTGCCGCACCGTAATACGGAAGGTCGATAAACGAAAGAGGGGCGAAGCTGTATCCGTCATCGGAGAGGGTGTAGACAAGCTGATTTTCCTTCATAGCCGAAAGCTCGTCGCTCCACCACATCTCGCCCTCGTAAGCGATATCGGCAGACCAGCCTGCGATACTTATTCTGCCGTCGTCGGTGTTTCTTACAGAAACCGATATGGATTTCTTGCCGAGATATTCGGGGAAAAGGGGCTTCGGCTCGGTCCAGCTTATACCGTCCTCGGAATAGGCAACCTCGGGCACAAAATCGTTAACTCCCGAGCCACTCTCTGCGTTATACACGCATATATATTTACCGTCGGGAAGCACCGCAAGACGAGAGCCGCTACCGAGCCAGCTGTCACCGTTTTTCCTTGCTACTATTCCCTCTTGTATTTTTTCAATCATCGTCTTTCTCCTCCGATTGTTTTTCAAAGCTTTACGACTCTTTTGCCCTGTAATGCTTCGCAAGTCCTCCTGCAGAGGTCTCGCGATAGAGGTGCGAGAGGTCCTTGCCCGTCTCGTACATAGTTTTGATTACGAGGTCGAGAGAGATTTTTCTCGAGCCCGAGAGGAAGTTTGCAAGGCTCATCGCGTTTATCGCGCGCATAGCCGCAACCGCGTTACGCTCTATGCAAGGAATCTGCACGAGGCCGCATATGGGGTCACAGGTAAGTCCGAGGTGGTGCTCGAAGGCTATCTCTGCGGCATACTCTATCTGGTCTATACCCATCTCAAAAAGCTCGCAAAGTGCCGCCGACGCCATAGAGCAAGCCGTGCCTATCTCTGCCTGACAGCCGCATTCCGCACCGCTTATAGATGCGTTGGTTTTAACGAGTGTTCCTACAAGGCCTGCGACGGCGAGCGCCTTCAGTATTGCCTTGTCGGGAAAGCCGTGCTTTTCCTGCATATATCTGAGCACCGAGGGAAGCACCGCCGATGCACCGCAGGTGGGCGCGGTTACTATCGTTCCGTTATCGGCATTCTGCTCGCTGACGGCGTATGCGTAAGCGCAGACTATGCGGTTTTCTCGGGTTACGGGGCTCTCGTCTATGTGGCGCTGATTATAGAGGTACTGCGCCTTCCTCTCAACCGAAAGACCGCCGGGAAGAATGCCAGAGGTGGTAAGTCCCTCGTGGATCGAACGCTTCATTGTCTCCCACACGTCGTAGAGGAAGTTATATATAGTCTCTCCCTCTCGCATAGCGACGAAGTCGGAGAGGCGAATCTCCTCTCTTTTGCAGAGCTCGGCAATTTCGGCAAAGCTCGACTCGGGGTAAACGCTCTCGCTTACAAGCGGAGCTCTGCCCTCGATAACTATATCTCCGCCGCCAACGCTCATGACGCGCATAGGAGCATACTCCTTACCGTTCTTTACACCGGATATATCCATCGTATTTTCGTGCGGAAGCTCGCGCACCTCTTTATTGAAGATGATTTTCACAGGCTTACCGGCTACGCTCTCGACAGCCTTATCTGTGCCGTGTCCCTCTCC
>JAZOMD010000018.1:0-2254 GCA_045653745.1 Eubacteriales bacterium
AACTGATAGAAAAGAGAGCACACGACCGTCGAGATAAAAAGCATAAGCTGAGTCTTCGCGTCTCCTATGGAAACCGGCGGATTCTGCCACACGACCCACAGCATGGGCACGACAATAATATACGCTGAAACGAACGCGACCATATTGATAACCAAATCAAGCGCGTTTTCAAGCCCCGCCAACACGTTACGTCCGTCGTCCTTCATAGCCTCTCCTTCCTATTAAAACAATATTTATATTATATTACCACCGAATTCTACGTTTGTCAAGTCCAATTCTCACCTCACGCACCGGCGAGCACCCAAAAAACACAACCAAAAACGACAACTATAATTGTCAAAAAGCGACATTTCAAATTAAATGGGGAGTTTTTAGAGTCAAGAGAGTGCGCCTTTTTCTTTTTTATTAAATTTTCTTAATTTTCGCGCAAGGCGCGCACAGCGCGCAAAAGCCGCCTCTTTTCTTATTGACAAAGGCCGCGGAAGATGTTAAAATATATTCTGTAAAAAACACGCATGGCAGGAAAGGAAGCCAAAACTTGGATTTCGATAAAAGCATAAAGGAAATAGAAAAAAAGATAGGATACGTCTTTCGCGACAAGAGTCTTTTGCGCCAGAGCTTTACAAGAACGAGCTACTGCAACGAAAGACACGGCAAAAACAAGCCTATATCAAATGAGGTTCTTGAGTTTTTCGGAGACTCCATTCTCTCTGCGGCAATCATAACCCGTCTGCTCGATGACAAAACCGAGCGCTCGCCTATGGGTCTCTCGACGCCGCTCTCCGAAGGAGACTTCTCCAACATACGCTCGAAGCTCGCAGACAAAAGAAACCTCTCGCGCAGCACCGCCGCGCTCGGTCTTCAGAAGTATCTGATTATGGGCGAGGGCGACGCAAAGTGCGGAATCGAAAACGAGCCGTCGGTTATGGAAGACCTTTTCGAGAGCATTGTCGGGGCGGTGTTCGTAGATTCGGACAAGGATATGAAAACGGTTATCCGCGTGGTATCGGGAATGCTCGACACCTGGGTATATCTTGGCGAAAGAGCGAGCGCGCACAGCCCGAAGAACGCTCTGCAGGAGTATTGTGCAGACAAAAAGCACCGTCTCCCTGCACCCGTGTACGAAACCGTCAGCGCCGAGGGCCCCGAGCACAAGAGAGTCTTCCTTCGCTCGGTGCGAATAGGAGAACGAATTATCGCTACGGGAAAGGGTAAAAACCAGAAGGAAGCAGATTCGGCGGCAGCCGAGGCGGCACTCGAAATTCTCCTCTCCGAAGGCGAGAAAACGGCGCGCACGTCGGGCACCGAGGTTCTTGCAAGACTCAAGGAGCTCGCCTCAAAAAACAAGCTCCCCTCGGCAGAATTCCGCGACAGAGGCGAAACCGCACGCTCCACCGACTATGCACCCGAATTCAGCGTTGAATGCAGATTTATGGGCGCTGCCGCAACCGGAATCGGCAGAAGCAAGCAGGAAGCAAGAATCGCCGCGGCAGAAGCACTTCTCTCCTCTCTTGAGGGACAAAAAAAGAAAAGTGCCAAAGAAAGTAGGCAGCCGAAAAAGACCTCGGAGAAAAAGCCTGCAAAGGCCGAGAAAAAGGACGAAAAGAAGCCCGACGCCACCGTGACAAGGAAGAAAGGAAACCGAAATGCTAACCTACGAAAGAATAAAAAATGACCCTGCCATAAAGGCGTATATTTCCGCCGCAGACGCCTCACTCTCGGCACTCGGATACACCGAGCACAGCTACGCACACGTCGGCAAGGTTGCCGAAACCGCCGCCGGGATACTCGAAGCGGCAGGCGCTGACGCGCACACCGTGGAGCTTGCGAAAATCGCCGCGCATATGCACGACATAGGAAACCTCGTCAACCGCATAGACCACTCGCAGAGCGGTGCTGTAATGGCGTTCCGTATACTCGATAATCTCGGTATGCCGGCAGAGGACATCGCCTCGGTGGTAACGGCGATAGGAAACCACGACGAGGGCACCGGAGTACCCGTCAACGCAATTTCCGCAGCCCTCATTCTCGCAGACAAATCCGACGTTCGCCGCTCGAGAGTAAGAAACGCCGACTTTTCCACCTTCGATATACACGACAGAGTAAACTACTCGGTAGAGGACTCGAGCCTCAAAATCGAGGGCAAGACCGTTCGCCTTTGTCTGAAAATAGATACGTCGATAAGCTCTCTTATGGATTATTTTGAAATTTTCCTTGGCCGTATGACGCTTTGCCGCCGCGCGGCAGACAAGCT
>JAZOMD010000019.1:0-5109 GCA_045653745.1 Eubacteriales bacterium
GCAGCAGGCGCAGAGGTTGAAGTTAAGTAATTTCATCTCCACGAAAATTAAGGGACGGCCACCTGCAGGCTGTCCCTTTTTCTATACCGTCGTTTTTTTCGCTCCCTCCGCCCAAAGGAGGGGGCTTTTTCTATTGCCACGGGGTGTTGCGAGAGCTTTTCTTTCCTATGCCGTTCGGGATAAAAGATTTCCTAAAAGGACAATTAATAAAAAATGATGTCCGTTTGATATATTGACATTTACGCGCGAATTATATATACTATAATTACGCTAGTTAGTATACTCGGAGAGCGGTTTTTGTGTTTTTTGTGAAAAAAACAGGCGTATTTTGGGCATTTTTGACAGTTTTAAAAGTGAGATTTGGAAATGTGCACAAAAAAACGCGCCGACTTTGTGTAAATGTTACAATAGGAAATGATTTTTTCACAGCTCGCAGTGCCGTCTGACGTCTCGGTATGCTAACGGTTAAACGTTTAGTAAAATATTTTCTCTTTTTTGCACGGAGGAAACACGAATGGACGAAACGAGAGAAATGATGTGGAAGTCACTGGAAGCAAAAATCGGGGGAGAGCAGGGCGAGGAGCTCGTCTCTGCTATGAAGGAGCTCTACTCACTCTTTGACGAAGGCGTCTACGAGTGGATGGCGAGCCTCTACGAGCCCGAGCTTGGCGGTTGGTATTACGCACGGAGTGCTCAGGTGACCGACGGATATCTTCCCGATGCGGAAAGCACCTATTACGCGCTTGGCAGCTTCTTTGAGTCAATGCGCTCGACGGGCGGAGTGCCGTACGAAGAGATAATACCCGATAGCCTTCGGAAAAAGGTCGGCAGCTTCTTCTATAATCTTCAAGACCCCGACGGATATTTCTATCACCCACAGTGGGGTAAGGATATTTCTCATATAAAGGCGTCGCGCGACCTCGGCACCTGCTCGAGAATGATAAATCGACTTCTCGGAATTCCGACGAAATACCCTCTGCCGGGCAAGCTCGAATCGGCAGGAAGGGAGTACGATATAAACAACGCGCCCGAGCGCTTCAGAAGCGTCTCGCGATATAAGAAATATCTTAGAGAGGAGCTCGACTTCGTAAGCGATTCCTATCACGCAGGCCACGAGATGTCTGCTCAGATGAGCGAGGTGGAGTCCTTCGGAAAGAAGCTCGGCGAGGACTTCGTCGGTATAACTCTTGATTACATCTCCTCTCTCGAGAGGGCGGATAACGGTCTTTGGGACGCCAAGAAGAACTACCACGGAGCAAACGGTATTCACAAGATTTCAAGGATATATAACTGGTACGGAAGAAAGATGCCATACGCCAAGAGAGCGCTCGAGAGCATTATGGAAATCATAATGAGCGACGAGCCGGTTACGGCTAACGTTGACGCCTACAATCCTTGGCACGTTATCGGTGAGCTTGTGAAAAACCTTAGAAACTGCCACCGACTCCCCGAGGGAGAAATGAAGGAAATTATAGCTAAAATACGCGCCTTTGCTCCGAGAGCAGTCCGTAAGAGCACCGAGAAAATGCGCGTTTTTAAGAAGCCCGACGGCGGTATGTCTATGGAAGTCAATACCTCCCGTCCGTACGACCAGGGCTGTCTCGCGGCAGTGCCCGGAACGGTTGAGGGCGACGTCAACGGTATGACCTGCGTTGCGGCTATTATTCCGAGTATTTATTCTGCTATTGACCTTGAAGATTTTCAAGTCCCCCTTTATACTCCCGAGGATTACCGCCGTTATATCGGCTTGGTTATGGAGCGCGAGGCGGAGTATCAACGGGCAAAAAACAACTGAAACTTAAAATAAGTCCTGCCGCCGGACAAAAGGCGGTATATAAAAAAACAAAGTGAGGAAATTAAAATGTCTGATATTAACGCAAAATGGGAGGCACTCTCCGCAAAAATAGGTGAGAGTGGCCCCGAGCTTGTAGAAGCAATGAAGGAGCTTTACTCGGTATTCGGAACCGAGATAGTAGATTGGTACGCGAGTCTTTACGACCCCGAGCACGGTATGTGGTACCACAGTAAGAGCGCGCAGGAGAACGAGCCCTATCTCCCCGACGCAGAGAGCCTTTCCGACGTTATGGGCTTTATGCAGGAGATGGGTGCGACCGGCGGCAGACCCTGCTACGACCTCTTCCCCTATTGGCTTGTTAAAAAGCTCGGAAAATTCGTCTACGAGCTTCAGGACGAGGACGGATACTTCTACCATAAGCAGTGGGGTAAGGAGATACACAATCTCCGTAAGTCGCGCGACCTCGGTACTTGTACGAGATTTCTCAAGGCGTTTGGCTTGACGCCTAAGTATAAAATTCCTACCGCGGAGTCGAGTGATGACACCGAGGAGTACGACATCTCCAAGGCTCCCGAGCAGTTCAGGTCGGTAGAGAATTTCAAGGACTACCTCTATAATAAGATGAACTTTGCTACCCGTGCCTATAACTGCGGAAGCGAGATTTCCTCTTGTCTTGACGAGATAGAAACCTACGGAAAAATGCACGGCGTGGATTTCATAAAGATGACTATGGACCGCCTCACCGAGTTCCAGAGAGAGGACAACGGTATCTGGCACCCCGAGAAGACCTACTACGGCGGAAACGGCGCGCAGAAGATAACCAAAATATACAACTGGATGGGATATAAGATGCCCTACCCGGATAAGGGTATAGAGACCATTATGGAAATCATAATGCTCGACGATATTCCCGGCGCAACCGTTGACGTTTACAACCCCTGGCGTGCGCTTGCAGAGTACATAAAGAACAAGGAAAGAAACGGTACTCCCAAGGAAGAACTCGACGCGCTTATGAAGAAGGTTTACGCGTGGGCACCTGCCGGAATAAGAAAGTCGGCAGAGAAGATAAGATATTTCAAGCAGCCCGATGGTGCGCTCTCCTACGGACTTAAGTCCTCCTGCGCTACTAAGTGTGGATCTCCCTGCGCAGTTCCGAATACCGCCGAGGGCGACGTAAACGGAACGTCCTGCGGAAGCTCGGCTCTTATCTCGAGCATCTACGACGCACTCCGTATCCCCGAGCTTGCCGTTCCCGTATATACCGATGCGGAAATGAAGAGATTCCTTTCGATAATCGAACAGCGCGAGCTTGCATATCAGGCAAAGCAGAAATAATAGAGGGAAGATATAGCAAAATTTAGGGAAAAATTTGTTATTGCGGTTTGCTCTTTTGTACTGTATAATTAAAGTATATGGCGCACCGCATTTACCGCTGTAACCGCTCGCCCGGACGAAGAAAAATGCGGCGGTAAAAGAGCTGTTAAGGAGAATTTAGAAATGGACAGAAGTAAAATGAATAATTACGCCGAGGGCTGGAAGAAGATTTCCGATGCGATAGGCGAAAACGGAGACTCCGTGGTTGAGGCTCTTAAGGACCTCTACGCCGTTTACGACGATACTATGGTATCCTGGATGGCGAGCCTCTACGACCCCGCGGCAGGTGCTTGGTACCACTCGAGGAGCGGTCAGGCGGCAGAGGGCTACGGTCCCGACGCGGAGAGCACAATAGAGGTTTTCGGATTCCTTGAGCAGTCGGGTATGACCGGCGGTGTTCCTTACAAGGACGCAACCCCCGAGTGGCTTAAGAAGAGGGTAGCGAAGTTCTGCTACGAGCTTCAGGACGAGGACGGATTTTTCTACCATCCTCAGTGGGGCAGACAGTATTACATCGACAATAAGCTCTGGGCGAGAAGAGGCAGAGACGGAGACTGGTGCCGCCATCTTATCAGACTTTTCTCGGACGGAAAGTTCAAGTACCCCCTTCCCGGTGCAGCACCAGCACAGGGTCAGCCTGCAAGAGAGCCTGAGGTGCCCGTAGAGTTTCAGAGCTTTGAGAACTTCAAGACCTACGTAGACAACCTTCACATAAACGATAACGGATATCCCGCGATTCACACCTTCCTTTCGAGATGGACCGAGTTCGAGCAGTTCACACCGAAGCTCGGCGTTGACCTCGTAGAGTATATTATGGACTACCTTGATGCAAAGATAATTCCCGAAACCGGATTCTGGCAGAAGCCCGAGGACGGAATTACTTATTACGCGGCAAACTCGCTTCATAAAGCAACGAGGCTTTATAACAAGATGAAGCGCCCCATTCCCTACGTAGAGCGCGGAATCAGAAACACTATGGCGGTAATTATGAGCGACGAGCCTACCGGCGGTGCCGTTGACGTCTACAACCCCTGGCACATTATCGGCGACTGTATGCACAACCTTCGCAACTTTAACGGCGACGAGGGCAAGGCACTTGCTGATAAGCTTATCGCGGAAATCTACGCCTGGGCTCCCGAGGCAATAAAGAAGACCGCAGAGAAAATCTGCATCTATAAGATGCCCGACGGCGGTATGGCTTACTACAAGAAGGGCTACTGTGACAGGTCGCAGGGCGCACCCGTTGCAATAGTAGGCTCAAGAGAGGGAGATATAAACGGAAACTGCTGTGCAAGCACGGCGGTTGTTACCAGCGTATTCCACGCGCTTAACCTCAGCCCTCTTATGATTCCGATGTTCGACGAGAGCGACTATAAGACCTTTATGGACATAGTCGAGGCGCGCGAGGCTGAGTGGCAGAAGTCACAGGGCAATAAGTAAATGAAGAAAACAGGATTACTGTTTACACTGTTTTTCTTGGTAATCGCTCTTTCGCTTGTCCTCTTTTCCTGCACGGGAGAAGGGACAGGCACGGGCGAGCCGCAGGATCCGCCCGAATATGATATTCCCGAGGGTGCAATTTGGGGCAAGGGTGTAGAAACCGCAATAATCTCAAATTACGAGCTCGGCACGAGCAGTGAAGCATACCTGCGCGAGATTTATAACGAGCTTGCAGACAAGACCGAAGAGTTTCCCTTCGTCGGCGCGGATACGGAAAAAGAGGCGGAGCACGAGCTCGTCTTCGGCGACACCTCACGGTATATTACCCTCGAAGCGAAGAGGCTTCTTTCCGAGAAGATAAGCTCCGAGGCGGCAGGCGTGCTCGGCGAGGACTATGATGAAAAGGACGTCGTAGGCTATGCCGTTTACGCAAGCGGCGGCTCGGTTGCCGTGGTGTGGAACGATTTTCACGCAGAGAGCCTTGCGTTCGACTTCTTCCG
>JAZOMD010000020.1:0-7182 GCA_045653745.1 Eubacteriales bacterium
CACTCCTTGATACCGAGGAAGTAACCACTGACCTTACTATCCAGAACATTCGCCTTGAGGTTCCCTCCGGCGGTAGAGTTTCTCTCCTTCTTGACAATCTCTTCTTCGTATACGCAGACGAGACCTTCGTAGTTCCCGGCGATAACGGCGGCAGCGACGATGTAGTTGAGCCCGAGGAGCCCGCAGCTCCCGCTCTTCCCGAGGGTGTTGTAGTTGAGGACTTCGAGGGTACTTACACTTCCGAGAATAAGACCCTTACTTACGAAGGCGCGGCTGATTCCACTATTACCAACCTTACCTTTGGTAACGCTACTGTTACCTTCGGTGGCTCTACCAATGTAGCAGGCACTACCGCTACCGTTGAGGCTGAGGCAGACGGCAACAAGTACATCAAGATAGTTTGCCCCGCAAGAGTATTCACTAAGGACAGATCCTACACCGTTGGCAACACTTGCGTTAACACCGATGGTGCAGCGTACTACGTATATTCCGTAGATCTCCTTATAGACTCTACCTCTGCTAACAAAAATTCCCTTCCTTCCATGATCTTCTATAACTCCAATGGAAGATATATCCAGATCGACGGTAAGGCAGGCGCGGACGGCGCATACTGGGGTGACATCAAGCTCGCTAACTACGACGTTTGGTCCACTCTCCGCATCGAGTTCTATCCCGCAACCGCTGATGCAGCAGCTCACCTTGACTTCTATGTTGACAACATGCCCACCGGTACCGCCACTACCGTTACCGGACACGCTGACATAGTTGCTGACCTTGGTGCATTCTTCAACGGTTTCGTTCCTACCACCTCCACCGTAGGCGGTAACTCGAACTTCACTCTCTCCGTTGACAACCTCGTTTACTACGGCGTTGCTGCAGAGTAATTAACATTTCTTTAAAGAATAATTCTTACATAGAATTTAATCAATAAAGAGAAACCGACCCTTCATCACGAAGGGTCGGTTTTACTATCCAAAAGTAAAGCGCGGCTTACAAAACCGCGCTTTTTGTCGCTTTGAGGTTGGTTTTTTATAAGTTGGCGCGTGCGTTATGAGTTCAGAACGTGCTTGTACATACCAAGTACGCTTTCATTCATATTTTCGGCTTTGATAGAAATTTCTGAGTGAGCCTTCGCATACACGACGAATATTTGATGCGCAAAGCCCTGACCCATCCAAGGTACCCCGTTAAAATCAAGAATCACTTCTTCGAATTCGTCAAGTCGGTTACAAATTCTTTTTGCCTGCGAACGGGATACGGGAGCTTGGTCGAATATGTTTTTTAAAGGTATTCGAGTCGTGGTAAAGGCTCCGTCGGTATCCGAATATGCGTCGAAGATATCCTTTGCACTCTTGTTAGTGAAATTTGATAGCTCCATAATAACAGAGGTTCCGCTCTTGCCCTGCGAGCAGCTTCCAACCCCGTCGTTATCGTATTTTGTCGTAGTGAACACCTTGCCGCCCGAGATAATCGAAAAGCTATCCATCATCTTTGAGGTGAAAAAAACACCTTCACCTGAATGATTTTCCTTGTCGGTGGTTAGCTTACCTTTAAAGAGCTCGCATATCGCTTCATCGAGACCGGGGAGCGAAAAGTGGTTCTTAAGCTTCTCAAAAATACCAACGCCGTCGTCGGTTATCGTTACGGTGGTTTTTAAATGGTTCACCAGAACGCGCACGTGCATGTTTTCTGCGTCCGAGTGGTCTATCACGTTATTCACCATCTCGCTCACGGCGTAAAACCATATATGCCGCACGTTTTCGGGCAAATGCGCGAGCTGCTTATCAAGGCACACGTCATAGGCGTGGGTATCCGTTTCGAGCTCTCCCTTGCTGCGTGAGAAGTCGTAATCCTCTTGCCGTGATACAAGCTCGTATTCTCCGCGCTTTTGTTTCTTTATTATCCCTTCTTCTACGAGGTCGTTTATATAGGTATGCACCGTATTCGTGCTTATCTCAAACGCACCGGCAACTACCAGAGAGAGCCCCTCTGCCTTATCGGCAATTTTCTCGAGAATGTACGAGCGAATAGCTTTCTTTTTTTCGTCGCTGTATTTCATTGCTTTTCCTTTCCGTCGGTTTTTGCCTAAAATCGCGTTTTTTTATTATATTATAATACTTTTTTTAAAAGCTGTCAATAGATATTACCGAAAAAGCTCTTTTTATTACTAATAAACATATTTTTATTACTGATAAATCGAAAATTATTACTCCAAAACGGCTTATGATGACTAAAATATGATTTATCAGTAATAACGTTATTCCACTATCTTCGCTATAAGGGGCTTTTTTCTTGCAGGCGAGCCCTCGATAGTAAGAGAGTCAAGGAATACCTCTTCGGCTCTTTCAAAAAGTCCTTCGTGTGAGGCGTACAGAGTAGCGAGCACCTCGCCGCGCTTTACTGCATCACCCGTCTTTTTTCTGAGAATGAGTCCTGCGGTGGGGTCGATTTTGTCTTCCTTCTTTATTCTTCCTGCGCCGAGCAGAGAGGCGCATTTTCCGACTGCCTCGGTGTCGGTTTTGGTTATAAATCCGTCTGTCGGAGCATATACCTCGCGCGAGAATTTTGCCTTAGGCAGGCGCGTAAGGTCGCCCCCCTGCGCCGAAATCCACTCCGAGAACTTCAAGTAAGCCCTGCCCGAGCTCAGTGCGTCACACACGAGCGCGCGAGCCTCGCTTGCTTCCATACCGAGCGCCGATGACGCCATTCTTTCTGCGAGTGCTGTGCAGAGCTCGGTAAGGTCGCGCGGACCCTCGCCCGAGAGGACGGCTATCGCTTCCTCTACCTCAAGTGCGTTTCCGACGGCGTAGCCGAGAGGCGTGTCCATATCGGTTATAAGAGCCGACACGCGGCGCCCACATTCCCGTCCGACGGCAACCATATATTCTGCCAGAGCCGTCGCGTCCTCTGCCGTTTTCATAAACGCGCCCGAGCCGTACTTGACGTCTAGGACAATGCTCTCTGCGCCCGAGGCGAGCTTCTTGCCCATAATAGACGCGGTGATGAGGGGTATTGAGTCCACAGTTGCGGTAACGTCGCGCAGGGCGTAGAGCTTTTTATCCGCCGGGGCGAGGCCGCCGCTCTGTGCCACCACCGCGATGCCGATTTTCTCTACCTGCGATATAAATTCCTCGGGCGAGAGCTCTGCGCGATAGCCGGGGATAGACTCGAGCTTATCGACCGTGCCACCCGTGTGGCCGAGCCCCCTGCCGCTCATCTTTGCGACGGTACAGCCGAGGGACGCCGCAAGCGGCGCGACGATAAGCGTCGTCTTGTCTCCGACGCCACCGCTCGAATGCTTATCCACCGTAGCACCGCCGAGCGCTGAAAGGTCGAGCACGTCGCCCGAGTGGGCGATAGCCTCTGTCAGGTGCGCCGTCTCGCGGTAGCTCATAGAGCGTATGCAAATTGCCATCATTAGCGCCGCCGCCTGATAGTCGGGAATATCACCACGGGTGTAGCCCTCAACGAAGAACTTAATCTCCCCCTCCGTGAGCTCACCGCCGTTTTTCTTCTTAGTTATAATTTCGTACATATTCATAGTACGTTACCTCTTTTCACAATGCCGCAAGGAGTATATGCTTGCTCCGCAAGCGTGATATGGACCTCTTTGAGGTCGTGATATAAGCGACAAGGTCGCCGTGATATGCTTGCTCCGCAAGGAGTATATGTCGCGAACTGCGCGACGTGAGGTTTTAACGACGGCTCTGCCGTCTATATCACGAAAGCCGGTGGCTTTCTATATCACGCACCGCAGGTGCATATCACGCACCGCAGGTGCATATCACGTCCGTTAGGACATACTACGTCCGTTAGGACATACTACGTCCGTTGGGACATATCACGCTCGCATAGCGAGCATATTACTCGCCTGCGTAGTCAACGCCCAGAGCCGCCGCGGCAGTTCTTCCAACAGAGAAAAATCCCTGACACGTGCCGAGATTTTCGGGTATAACACCGTCACCGTAGATAAGGAGAGGTGTGTACTCGCGCGTGTGGTCGGTGCTCTCGTCGGACGGGTCGCAGCCGTGGTCTGCGCAAATCATAAGGAGGTCGCCCTCGCCGAGTCTCGGGAGCACTTCTCCGAGCCGTCTGTCAAAGGCGTTCAGCGCCTCGGCGTAGCCAACCGCGTCCTGACGGTGTCCGTAATGCGAGTCGAATTCCACAAGATTAACGAAGCATAGCCCCGAAAAATCCTCGGAAATAAGCGAGAGAAGGACGTCCATACCTTCCTCGTTCGAGTGGGTCGGGATAGAGCGCGAAATCCCCGATAGCGCGAAAATATCGCCTATCTTTCCGACTCCGATAACCTCGAGCCCTGCGTCCTTTATAGCGTTAAGCGCCGTAGCCTTGGGCGGTGCGAGGGAGAAATCCTTCCTGTTTGCCGTGCGCGTGTAATTTCCCTCCGTGCCGATAAACGGACGGGCTATAACCCTTCCGACCGCGTGCTCGCCCGTGAGTAGCTCTCGCGCCGTCTTGCATATCGAATAGAGCTCTGTGAGAGGTACTACGCTTTCGTGTGCCGCTATCTGGAAAACGCTGTCAGCCGAGGTGTAAACTATCAGGTCGCCCGTGCGCTCGTGCTCTCTGCCAAAGTCGCGGATAACCTCCGTGCCCGAGTAGGGGCGGTTACACAGTATCCCCCTTCCGACTCGCCTTGAAAATTCTGCGAGCAGCTCCTCGGGAAATCCCTCGGGATATGTCGGCATAGGCCGCCCCGAATATATTCCCATAAGCTCGAAGTGCCCGACGGTGGTGTCCTTTCCCCGGCTTAACTCCATAAGGCGCGCGTGTTTTGCAAGCGGCTTTTCTGCCGCCTCTATGCACTCGACACCTTCTATGTTCCCAAGGCCCAAAGCGACGAGATTTGGAACCGATAGTCTGCCCGTCGCACAGAGCGAACGGAGAGTGTCAGCCCCCTCGTCACCGAACAAATGCGCGTCGGGCTGTGCACCGATTCCGAATGAATCGAGAACTATAATAAATACTCTTTTGAAGTTTTTCATACCTTTTTGTAAATGATTGTTGTCAAAAACCGACTATTTTGCTATCGCAATCTCGAGTGCGAGGGCCATCATATCGGTAAAAGTCGTTTGCCTTGCATCGGCGTCGACCGCCTCGCCCGTGAGAAGATGGTCGGAAACCGTGCAGACTGCGAGAGCGTTCTTTTTAAGGAGTGATGCCGTCATATAGAGCCCCGCCGCTTCCATCTCAACGCCGAGAGTGCCTGCCTTTATCCATTTCTCGTAAGGGTTTTCGATAGCCGAATAAAAGGTGTCGCTCGAGAGAAGATTTCCGATGGCGTGAGGGATAGAAAGTGCCTTCGCCTTCTCCTTTGCAAGAGTGAGCAGCCGCTCGCTCGCCCCTATATCGCGCACCGTGCCGATGCCGAGCTGGTCCGAAAAATTGCTGTCGGTCACCGCGCGCTCACCGATAATAACGTCGCCGAGCTTAACCGCCTTCGAGAGACCGCCTGCCGAGCCTATTCTGATGATGTTTTCGACCCCAAAGAATTTGTAGAGCTCGTAGGAATAGATGCCGATAGAGGGCATACCCATTCCGCTTGCCATTACCGAAACGCGCTCGCCCTTGTAGAGACCCGTGTAGCCGTGAATGCCTCTGACGTTGTTGACGAGGACGGCTCCTTTGAGAAAATTCTCCGCAACGAACTTCGCGCGCAGAGGGTCGCCCGGCATAAGCACCGTCTTTGCAAAGTCGTCGGGCACAGCCTTTATATGAGGTGTGTAAAATTTCGATTTATCCATTCAGATTACTCCTTTTGGTGATTTTAAAACTCGCTCTTTAGTAGCCCGAGCCCTGCTCGCGCTTGTTATTGCAAAACGACGGCAAATTTTCGGTATCGTGCTTGCACGACGATTTGGAATAAGGCTCCAAATCGCGAAAATTTTAAAGCGCGACGTACTAAGCGTTTTTTAATAGCCCGAGCCCTGCTCGCGCTTTGCCAATTTTACGAGCCTTGACGTTCCGAGTCTTTCTGCGCCGAGGGCGATAAAGTCCTCTGCGTCCTTAATAGAGGCTATTCCGCCTGCCGCCTTAACCTTTTTGCCGGGGGTATTCGCCACGAGAAGCGCGACGTCCTCGCGGGTTGCTCCTCCCGTGCCGAAGCCGGTCGAGGTCTTGATGAAGTCGGCGTCGGATTTTGCAACCGTTTTCGAGATTCTGGCCTTCTCCTCCTCGGTGAGATAGCAGGTCTCGACGATAACCTTCACGAGGCGACCGTCTGCCGCCGCCTTTACTCCGTTTATCTCAGAGAGGAGCGCCTCGTAGTTTCCTTCCTTCAGGAGCCCGAGGTTTATTACCATATCAATCTCATCAGCACCCTCTCTGACCGCCTCGCTCGTCTCGAATGCCTTGACAGATGCGGTAGAGTAGCCGTTCGGGAAGCCGATAACCGTGCAGATTTTGATTTTTCCGTCGGCGTACTCGGCGGCGCGCTTCACAAGAGCGGGCGGAATGCACACCGATGCGCAGCCGTACTTAACAGCGTCGTCTATAATAACCTTGATTTCTTCAAAGGTTGCCACCTGTGAAAGAAGTGTGTGGTCGCAGTAGGATAAAATTTTATTAAGCTCCATAATAGCCTCCGAAAAAGTTTTGAGTGTCATATTCTCCCTGTACTTATTATATCACACACTCGCGCAAAAATAAAGGAGAATTTTCACAGTCGAATAAAAAATTATAAAAACGGGTAGAAATTTTCTCCGAAATGTGATAAAATATAAGAGAAGTCTTTGAAAGGGGGAGTCCTATGGTACTTATTATAGCCGAGAAGCCCAGCCTTGCGCGCAATATCATTGAAGGCGTAGGCGAGAAAATGCAGAAAAAGGACGGCTACTATATAGGCGAGAATTATATAGTTTCCTGGGCGTTCGGACACCTCTTTTCGCTTGCCGATATAGAGGCGTATACGGGTGCTACCGACTCGCGCTGGACCCTCGAGGGGCTGCCCTGCTTCCCGAGACAGTTCAAGTTTGAGCTCCGTAAGAGCACCGACAAAAAGAAGCCCGATGCAGGCGTTAAAAAGCAGTTCGGCATAATATCCACCCTCTGCAACCGCCCCGACGTCGATACCATAGTAAACGCAGGAGACGCCGACCGCGAGGGAGAAATAATAGTCAGGCTCTGCGTGGATAACGCCCTTAAATCCGAGAAGAAAAAGAA
>JAZOMD010000021.1:0-47300 GCA_045653745.1 Eubacteriales bacterium
GTAGTTATTCAGCTTGGTGCCATTCTTGCAGTGCCTATTCTGTTCTGGTCCCGTCTGAATCCTTTTTCAAAAAAGAAAAGTGAAGCGGAAAGGGCGGCAACTTGGAGCCTTTGGTCTAAGGTAATAGTCGGTGCGCTTCCTGCTGCCTTTATCGGCGTTTTGCTTGACGATTTGCTGGATAAGTATTTATATAATTACGTAGTTGTTGCCGCGGCTCTTGCCGTATACGGTATCCTGTTTATAGTCGTAGAGCGTCAGAGAGCAGGGAAGGACTTCCGCGTGGAAACGGTAAACGACCTTACTTATGCCGACGCACTCAAAATAGGCGCCTTTCAGGTGCTTTCTCTCGTTCCCGGAACCTCTCGCTCGGGCTCGACCATTCTCGGCGGTATGTGTACGGGCGTATCAAGGACGGCGAGCGCGGAATTCTCGTTCTTTATGGCAATACCGATAATGCTCGGTGCGTCGGGACTGAAAATTCTTAAGTTCTTTTTGTCGGGCGTGTCGGTGAGCTCCGAGGAGGTTTTGCTCCTTCTTGTAGGCATGGTTGTGTCTTTCGCGGTTTCGCTCTTTATTATCAAGTTCCTTATGGACTTCGTGAAAAGACATAGCTTTGCGCCCTTCGGAATATACAGAATTATCCTCGGCGTATTAGTCATCGGCTATTTCCTTATAAAGCTAATATAAACAAAAAATCTCTTTGGCGGTGTCCAAAGAGATTTTTTTATTTTACAAATCGTTTATACGTTCCCAGAGAATGGGCTCGCGTCCGTTTTCTTTCAGAAATTCGTTTGCGCGGACAAAGTGGTTACAGCCGAAGAAGCCTGCGTATGCCGATAGAGGACTCGGGTGCGCACATTCCAGCACGAGATGATGGCTATTCGTTATCAGCGATTTTTTAGCCCTCGCGTTTCCACCCCAGAGGAGAAAAACCACAGGCTCGCTTTTTTCGTTTATGAGAGAAATAATGCGGTCGGTGAGTATTTCCCAGCCGTGCCCCTTGTGACTTTGCGGCTGACCTGCGCGCACCGTAAGGGTTGCATTGAGTAAGAGCACTCCCTGCTTTGCCCAGCCGATAAGCTCTCCGCATTCAGGCTCGGTTATCCCAAGCTCGTCGCGGAGCTCTTTGAAAATGTTTTTAAGGGACGGTGGCGGCTGAATTCCTCTTTTTACCGAAAAGCAGAGTCCGTGTGCCTGGCTTGGGCCATGATAAGGATCCTGACCTATAATAACCACCTTTGTGTTTTCGTAAGAGGTGTACCTCAAAGCGTTAAATATGTCGTCCATCGGTGGATATACCGTTTGTGTAAAATATTCTTTTTTCAAGAACTCTCTTAGAGAAAGATAGTAGGGGGAGGTGAATTCGTTTTTCAAAAGCTCGTCCCAATCGTTTTTGAGTGATACCATAGTTGCTCCTTTAAGCGTTGTTCTCAAAGAGTATTTTAACATAGTTTTATATGCGTGTCAATCCTTTTAGTGAGTAATTTTACGATAGACAAACCCCCGATGGGCAATCTCCATCGGGGGCTAAATTAAAACACGCTTTCTATTATTCGCTTCGAGCTGGTGGGAGAGTAGGTCCACGCATCTATATGCTTCGTTTTCTCGGGATCAATGAAATAACGTAGGCTCGGGCGCTCCGCCACGGATTCGTGCGTATCTATAATTATCAGCTTTACCTTCATTTTCTCGGGTATAATGCTTTTTATGTATACCGCCGCCGTGTCACCGGGAGAGGTGTCCTCTCGGTATTCTGCAAGTCCTGCAAGGTTTGGCGTAAGCTCCACGAACACTCCGTAGCTTTCAACGCTTCTCACCGTGCCCTTTACAGTCTCTCCCTCGGAAAAGCCTCTCGCGTTTTCTTCCCACGTTCCGAGTAGCTCGCGCATAGAGAGGAATAGCCGTCCTCGCTCGTCCTTGCCTTTAATCACCGTGTAAACCGAATCTCCCACCGAAAGTCGCGACGATGGGTGCGCTATCCTGGATACGGAGATGGAATCGATTGAAAGGAGCGAGATTATTCCGCACCCTACGTCAAGAAACGCACCGAAGCTCTCTATATGCGTGACCCTTGCAGGTATCACGTCTCCCGGAATAAGACCGGATAAGTAAGACTCGAGACACTCCTCTTGTGCAGCCTTTCTTGAGAGTATTGCAACGCTTTCTCCGCTTGGTAGTGCCTCGAACCCGAGTACCTTGAAGGATACGGGCTTTCCTACTCTTGTGAGAATGGCAATATCCTTTACTCCATCACCCCGTGAAATCTGTACCTCGCCTCTCGGTATTATACCGCGCACGCCGCCACCGAGCCCTATATGCAAATTGAAGTTGTGGTCGCAGAGAAGGGCAGGGGCTTCGAGGATAATTTGTTTTTCCAGAGCCTCCTCAAGTCCGGCCTTTGTAGAGACGTAATCGTAATTTGTTTCTTTTTTTATCAGTGCTCCTTCCGGCATATAGGAATTCATCGCCGTATTTACCCTCCTGCTCTTTGTGTTTCGGTTTATGATAAAATATATGAGCGAGGAAGGTTGAATATTCTTTTAAATCCCTATCGTTCTTTTTGCGTTTGCCCAAGGCCGAAGCTTACCTCAATGGCGTTGTTTACGCTCGACATGGTGGCATCGTCGAGATGACCCATTTTTTCCTTAAGCCGCTTTTTGTCAATAGTCCTGATTTGCTCGAGTAAAATAATGCTGTCCTTAGCAAGCCCGGCGTCCTCTCCCGGCACGTCTATGTGCGTCGGAAGCTTGGTCTTACTCATTCTTGATGTGATTGCCGCCGCTATTACGGTGGGGCTGTATTTGTTTCCTACGTCGTTCTGTACTATCAGAACGGGTCTGAGACCTCCTTGCTCGCTCCCTATAACGGGGCTGAGGTCTGCGTAATAAATGTCTCCGCGTTTTATGTTCATTTTTTTCCTTTCATTTTCGCGATTTTTTCGTGAAAATTTTTCTTTTCCGTCCACAATCTTATTTTGGCAGAAGTGATGTGAATTTAGTCAGAAGATTTTAGTTTTTACAATAATTATTTTATGCTTTTACGCGAAAAACTCCACCGTCGAGGAGTGGCACGTAGAACTTCTTCAATAAATGTTGACAATTTTTGCAAAAAAGATGTTGACTTTATGAACAAATTATTATATAATTGTCTTGTCCTAAAATTTTAAAAAAAGGAGAAAATCACAATGGCAGGAAAACTTGATAAGTTTTTCAAAATCAGTGAGCGCGGCTCTACCGTAAAAACGGAAATAGTCGGCGGTCTCACAACGTTCTTTGCGATGGCGTACATCGTGGTTACCAACCCCAACCAGATTACCAGCTTTAGCCAGGTAGGCGATTTGGGAACTATTTGGAACGCAGTATACGTAGCTTCTATACTCGTTGCAGTAATTGGTACCTTGCTTTATGCGTTCTACGCAAAGCTTCCGTTTGCGCAGGCTTGTGGAATGGGTCTTAACTCCTTCTTCTTCGTAGCCTTCATTCTCCCCGCTGTGCTTTCAGGCGGTGATACGATACAGGGATATCGTGAGGGTCTTTGCATTATCCTTCTTTCCGGTATTGTATTCCTTGTTTTGTCCCTTACCGGTGCAAGACAGTACATCGCGAAGGCTCTGCCCGATTGTCTCAAGAAGGCAATTCCCGCAGGTATCGGTCTCTTTATTGCGTTCATCGGATTTAAGAACGTAGGTATCATTCAGGCTAATCAGTACACCTTCGTTCAGCTCTTTGACTTCCACGGAGCAGTTTCCGGCAAGTCCTTCTTCGATGCTTGGTGCGCTATCGCCGGCGTTGTTATAGCTTTGCTTGGCTTGTTCGCAATCGCAGTTCTTGAGAAAAAGAACGTTAAGGGCTCCGTAATCATAACCATTCTCGGTGCGACCGTCCTTTATTACCTCTCCACCTGGACTCTTCCTTCCTTCGACCTCGGTCAGGTAGGTCAGTCCTTCGTTGACTTCGGTAAGATTGGTTTGTTCGGTGCATTCAAGGGCTTCACCATTTTTGCAGGCGGTATTGCAGCTGTCCTTAACGCGATAGTTCTTACTGTAACCTTCTGCCTCGTTGATATGTTCGATACTATCGGAACTCTTTACGGTACTGCCTCTCAGGCAAATATGCTTGACGAGAACGGCGACCCCGTCGACGTAGACAAGTCTATGGCGTGCGACTCTATTGCAACCGTTACCGGTGGTCTTCTTGGTACTTCCACCTGCACGACCTTCGTTGAGTCTGCAGCAGGCGTTGCTGCCGGTGCCAGAACCGGTCTTGCATCTCTCGTAACCGCGGCTTGCTTCTTTGTATGTCTCTTCCTTTCTCCCGTAGCAGCGATAGTTCCTTCCTGCGCAACCTCGCCTGCGCTTATCTTCGTTGGCGTTCTTATGCTGAAGAACTTTGCTAAGGTTGATATGTCTGACATCGCTCAGGCCGTTCCTGCGTTCCTTGCACTTATTATGATGCCTCTTACCTATTCCATTTCTAACGGTATCGCAGTCGGTGCAATCGCTTACGCTATAATTACTGCCGTTCTTGGTAAGTTTACTAAGAAGGACATCGTAGTTACTGTTATAGCAGTACTCTTTGTACTTCGTTTCTTCCTCGTAACGTTTTAATTAAAAATATAAAAACATCGGAGAGTCTCAATCGAGACTCTCCGACTTTTCTTTGGAGGATAATTTACGCGTGCGAGTGTGTGCTTTCCATCTCGTCGTCTTCCATAAAGAGCATAGAGATAGACCAAACACCGGCAAGAGCTATGAGAACGTAAATAATTCTCGCTAGTACCGATGCGGCACTGCCCGTAATCCACGCAACAAGGTCGAAGGAGAAAAGTCCTACCAGACCCCAGTTGAGCGCGCCTATAATTATGAGAATAAGCGCGATTTTGTTTACAATCGCCATAGTTTTCATAACTGTGCCTTTTCGTTTTTTTGTTACGGAAAAATCCGTGAGGACAGAACCGCTTTCGTGGTATGTCCGTGATTATTTTGTCCGACATAGCAGAATATATACGGCGTTTTAATGACAAAAAAATGGAATTTTTAAATCACCGAAATATAGTCTTCAGAAGACTTGGCGTGGTTAAAGCGCTAAAGGGTGTGCCCTGAGGTTTGCCTAATCGTCAAACTCAGGTATCCTTTCGCCAAAGGAATCCTTCAGAAGAAGCAGAGCTCTTTTTTCTATTCTTGATACGTAAGAGCGTGAAATTCCCAGGTATTTTGCCACCTCTCGCTGCGTGCGTGGCTGATATCCCTTTAGTCCGTATCGCAAAACGAGTATTTCGCGTTCTCTCTCGGGGAGAATTGTATCGACGAGCTCGCGTAGCTTTTCGATATGTACCTTTAAATCCAACTCGTTTTCTATGCTTTCCTCTACGCTGATAATATCAAGGTATGTAAGAGGATTTCCGTCCTTGTCTATGTCTATCGTATCGTTAATTGAAATTTCGGAGGCATGCTTTTTTCGGCTTCTGAAAAACATAAGGATTTCATTTTGCACGCATTTTGCGCCATAGGTAGCAAATCTCGTGCCGTATCCGGCTTTAAATGAGTCGACAGCCTTTATTAGTCCAAGGCTTCCTATCGATAATAACTCTTCCTGCGCCTCATAGGACGAATAATATTTCCTTATAATGTGCGAAACGAGACGCAGATTGTGCTCGATGAGCCTGGCTCTTGCAGCTTCGTCTCCCTCGTCTTTTTTCTGAAAAAGCTCCGCCTCCTCGTCCTTTGAGAGCGGAGGAGGGAAGCTTGTCGTTTCCTCAAATCCAAGTATGAGTGATATAAAGCGGATAAATAATTTGCCGATGCTAAGCATATAAACTCCCTTCGTAAAAGAAATTCGGTTGTTTATTATATGTAGCATCGGCTTGTCAGCTTTACTGTATTTTTATATCGCCATTACCGGCGTCAGTATCATATATCCTTCTCCGCTTTCGTGCTTTACTATACTTTCTCCGGTTATCCGTTTGAACTTTGAGTTAATTAACGAAACGAAGGTGCGCACGCTCGCCTCGCTCGGACTTCTCGACGGGCGATGGGCGTGAGAAATAATCTCCCTCGCCGTTTTCGGTGTTGGATAGGATTTGATAAGATAGCGGATTATCATCGCCTCGGTCTTTGTGAGGGGAATATCTTCCCCAAAATATTTTACGGATTCCTCGTATGCCTCTGCTCGCAGAGCCGATAAGCGATAACAGCCTATAAGCGGAAGACAGCGAGCCTCTTGGTACTCGATTATATCGTTTGCGATTTGCCATGCAGGACGGCTTTTCTCAAAGCATTCTGCTATCTCGGAGTAATCGTTTCCCGAGTCGCTTATTGCGAAAATGGGTATCGTTTTATGGTATGTCCGTATTCTCGCCAGATAATCCCTCGGGTCTGCAAGTGCATCAGGCTCCATAAGTATAACCGCGCTGTACGAAAGATCAATTTCGGACAGTGCCTTCTCGGGCGTTGTAGGGAAGGCGAGAAGACCCATTATATGAAGTGCCTCGGCGAGGGTTGCCGCACGCATTCTGCTTTTGTTAATTACAAGTATCATAAATATCACCGGTAAATAATATATGTATATTATATGTCAGTATAGGCGTTAAGTCAAGATAGTTCTTGACATAAAAAGAAAAATAATGTATAATATTGAAAAAACACCCGTGCACGGGAAAACTTTTTTCGGAGATTGATAATGAAAAACGTTCTGATAACAGGAGGCTCAAGAGGCATAGGAAGATGTATTGCCGAGCTTCTCAGCGAAAACGGATATAAGGTCGCATTTACCTATAAGAATTCAGAAAACGAGGCAAAATCCTTGGCAGAACGTATTGGCGCACTCGCTGTACGAGCCGACAGTCTCTTGGAAGAAGATGTGAAAATGGCGGTCAAGGTTGCACATGAAGCGCTCGGTGGCATAGATTTTCTTGTGAATAACGCGGCAATATCAGGCTTCTCTCTGCTTACCGATCTTTCTCTTGATTCTTGGAATGAAACGCTCGGCGTGAGTCTGACGGGTGCGTTCCTTTATTCTCGTGAGGTTCTGCCGTCGATGATTAGAAAAAAGCAGGGAAGAATAGTCAATATTTCTTCTATGTGGGGGATAGTCGGAGCATCGTGTGAGGTTCATTATTCTGCGGCAAAGGCAGGGCTCATTGGCTTTACCAAGGCGCTTGCCAAGGAGGTCGGCCCGAGTGGGATAACCGTTAACGCCATTGCTCCGGGGCTTATAAATACCGAGATGAACGGAGCGCTTTCTTCCGAGGATAAGGCGGCAATTGTGGACGAAACACCTCTTTGCAGAATCGGAGAGCCGATTGACGTCGCACGCGCGGTGCTGTTCTTGCTTGGCGACGGTGGGTCCTTCATAACGGGTGAAGTTATCAACGTTTCCGGCGGTCTTGTGATTTAAAATATATTTGTTTTGTAAATTTTCGGAAAAGTATTGCTTTTTTCACCTTAATCTGTTATAATATATTGCGTCGTCGGTGCGGCGGCAAAGTTCCGTGAGTCGGACGGAGTCATACCAGTCGGGGCAGTAGCGGCGCCTTGTACCTGAAATCCGCTATAGCAGGGATTCATTCCTCCCCTGAGGATTGCCTTTGTGTAGTCTGCACCGTCATTATCTGTGTTGAAGAATGGGTCTTGCGCAACGCGAGGCCGTGAACCATGTCAGGTGGGGAACCAAGCAGCATTAAGCGGTTTATCGGGTGTGCCGCAAGGTCGCCTGTTCGGAGCAGAGGTGGCGGTTACCGTATGTAAGGGTATTTTCGACGGAGAGGTGTATGGCTCTTTCCGACGCACGGAAAAAGGTTGAGCGCGCGAGGTGGCTGTTTCTTTTTGCCATTAGCGCGCTCACGTTTTTTATTTGCGGAGGTTTTTCTATGTCCGATTACAGAGCGTTATACAGAAAATGGCGTCCGCGCGATTTCGACGGAGTTTGCGGTCAGGATGCGATTACCGATATTCTGAAATACGAGGTTGCAAACAACAAGCTCTCGCACGCATATCTTTTTTCCGGCTCGCGTGGAACGGGTAAAACGAGCTGTGCGAAGATTTTGTCCAAAGCCGTTAACTGCCATAATCCTCGTGGCGGCAACCCTTGCAACGAGTGCGAAGCGTGCAGAAGCATCGATGCAGGTATAGCAACCGACGTTATAGAGATGGACGCGGCGAGCAATAACGGTATAGGTGACGTCCGTGATATGCAGGACGAGATAGCCTTCACCCCTGCGCTTCTCAAATACCGCGTTTATATCATAGACGAGGTTCATATGATGTCTCAGCAGGCGTTCAATGCGCTTCTTAAGACCCTCGAGGAGCCGCCTACTTACGTTATATTTATACTCGCGACCACCGAGTATAATAAACTGCCCACTACTATCGTATCGAGATGTCAGCGCTTTGATTTTCGCAGAATATCTACCGAAATAATTATGAACCGCCTTCTTGAGATGTCGCGTCTTGAGGGGATTATGATTACCGAGGACGCCGCAAGAGTCATTGCGAGAATATCCAGGGGCGGTATGCGAGATGCAATCAGCCTTCTCGAGCTCTGCGCCGGTGCGCATACACAGATAGACGAGCAGCTCGTCTTTTCAACCGTGGGAAGCGGAAACCGCGATAGTGCATATAAGCTTATATCTGCTATCGGGCGCTCTGATTTTTCAACCGTTTACGGTATCGTTGACGACATCGTTATGAAGAGCGGAGACCTGTCGGTTTTCTGGCAGGAGATTATAGATTCCTACCGAGATATTCTCGTCGTGAAAAACAGCGAGAATGCAAAGCGTTATCTCGACCTTACCGATACGGAATATTCGGCTCTTTCCGAGATTGCTTCGAGCTTTACACCTGCACGCCTTTTCTATCACGTATCTCTGCTTGAGAGTGCCATGGCTGATATGCAGCGCGCCTTTAATTCAAAGCGCAGTATAGCGGAAATAGCGCTGACGAGAATGTGCGAGCCTAAGCTCACAATGTCTTGCGAGGCTCTCGCGCTCAGAATTGAGGAGCTCGAAAAGGAGCTTTCGATGATGCGCCTCGGTATACCAACCGATAAAAAGCCTTCGGCACAGCCCACCCCCGATAAGCAGATTTCCGCGACTCCCGTGAAGGCGGCGGCACCGCAAAGCCCCAAAGCACCTTCTCAGGAAGGCACGGTGTCCGATAAACCCGTATTATACGAGCTGTGGGGAACTGTTATTGACAAAATACGCGACCTTAAGAGCTCGCTCGCTTCTTGTATTGCCAGCGCCTCGGTTTATAAATATCCGAACGGCGGATTTCTCATAAGGCTTGGAGACTTCTTTGCAAAGAAGCTTTCCTCTGACGAGAAGGATATGGCGATAGTGAGAGGATTTATTGCCGAAACCGAGGGAAAGTCTCCTTCTGAGATTACCCTGAAAATAGAATCAATGACGCGCTCGTCGGGAAATCCCTTTTCCGAAATCGAGAATGCACTAAGTAATTAAAAGCCGAAAAACGGCGGAATGGAGATAATAAAATGAAGGTTAGAATACCCCAAGGAATGGGCGGCGGTCCTAACAATATGCAGGCAATGCTCAAGCAGGCTCAGAAGATGCAAGAGGATATGGCAAATATGCAGGCGGAGCTTGAGGAGCGCGAATACGAGGTTGCCGCAGGCGGCGGAGTCGTTGGCGTTAAGATAAACGGTAAAAAGGAAATTCTTTCCGTCAAGATAGATCCCGAGGTTGTTGATCCCGATGATGTTGAGACTCTTGAGGATCTTATAGTTGCTGCTGTTAACGAGGCTATAAAGCGCGTTGAGACCGTTTCCGCTGAGGAAATGCAGAAGATTACCGGTAGCATGAGCATTCCCGGTATGTTTTAAGATATGTCAGAGTATATAGCACCTATACAAAGGCTGATAGAGGAGTTTCGTAAGCTCCCCGGAGTCGGCGCGAAAACCGCTGCCCGTTACGCCTTTGCCACCCTCAATTTTGATGACGAGGCGGCGGAAAGCTTTGCCGATGCGATAATGGGGGTAAAAAGAGACGTGCACAAGTGTCCTGTATGCTTCGGACTTTCCGCGTCCCCCGACTCCTGCGAAATTTGCTCCTCTGCATCGCGTGACCGTTCTCTCGTATGCGTTGTAGAGAGCCCGAAGGACGTTATGGTTATGGAAAGAGTCAGAGGATACAGAGGCACCTACCACGTTCTCGGTGGAGCTCTTTCTCCGCTCGATAACATAACTCCTGCCGATCTTACCATCAAAGAGCTGATAGCAAGAGCCGAGAGTGGAGAGGTTGCGGAAATAATTATTGCCACCAATCCGACGCCGTGCGGAGATACCACCGCGGCGTATATAGCACGAGTTCTCGCTCCGTACGACGTGCGTGTGTCGAGGCTTGCATACGGAATTCCCGTAGGCGGTGACATTGAGTATGCCGACGAGGTAACTCTCTACCGTGCAATGGAAGGAAGACGGTATTTTGACGACTGATATTAACGGACGGAGTTTTTCTCCGTCCGTTCTTTTTTTGAAATAAACGAACACTTTATCCGCAGAGCCCGTGCACACATTTGCGTGTACGGGTGTATTTTTATAATGTACGAATTCCGAATCTGAAATGGCGATGCACTTCGGTGATTATATCGCCGCGCATTTGTATTTTAGGCGCAGATTGTCGGCAATCATAGCGATAAATTCGGAATTTGTGGGCTTTCCTCTCGTGTTCTGTATCGTGTACCCGAAGTAGGAGTTGAGCGTATCCACGTCGCCTCTGTCCCACGCAACCTCTATTGCGTGGCGTATCGCACGCTCAACTCGAGAGGTTGTTGTCTGATACTTTTTCGCTACGGTGGGGTAGAGAATTTTAGTTACGGAATTTATTATATCGGTATCGTCTATCGTCATAAGAATAGCGGTGCGCAGATACTGATATCCTTTGATGTGAGCAGGAACTCCGATTTGGTGAATTATTTTGGTGACCTGTGCTTCTATATCCGTGCCGAGAGAAGCAGGATTATCGTGTGCTTTGCTCTTTACGCGCAAAAGCGATTCCACGTGCTCGACGAGTGCCGTCGTGTCAAAGGGCTTCAGAATACATAAATCGGCTCCTGCCTCGCTTGCCTCGAGCAAAACGCTTTGCTTGTTTATCGGTGACATAAGCAGAAAGGCGCACCTGCCCTCGGGACGCAGCGATAGCGCCTTGCGTATAATACCGATACCGTCTATTCCGGATACCCAAAGATCGGTTATTACCGCATCGTAGGTGGACTTTGCAAGCTTTTCTACTGCCAGCTCTCCGCTTGCCGCCTCGTCTATATAACGAAAACCGCGCTTTACGAGAACTTCCGCGATCTTTTTCCTTTCTTCGATGTTTTCGTCGCAAATAAGAATTTTTGCTTTGTTTTCCATTTCTCTTTTTCTCCTTGTTTTTATTTGATAATGGTAAAAAATGGTAATTTTTCAACGCAACAACATTTTACCACAAAAAGCGTAGAAAAATCAAGGGGTAAAGTAACAAAAAAAGCAACAAAATAAACCGTCGATAAATGGTAAAATTTACCAAATCGGCCGAAAAAGTTATGAAAATCGCCACGAATCGTCGGTAAGATACAAAAAACGCAATCGACGATTTCAGGCATTAAAAGGCAAAAACAGGGAGTAGTGCAATTTCTTAATTGAAATATTGTGATTTTTTTGTAAATCCCTCGGAAAATATTTGAATTTATGTTGCAAATTCTAAATCGTTATGATATAATGTATTTGTGGAAAATTGGTTTATTTTTACTTTCAATTAAGATTATTATAATAAGGAGAATATAAAATGAACACAAACGTTACAAAAAACAAGTTTGTAAATGAGTGGATTTCCGAAATGGCTGCTATGGTTAAGCCCTCGGAGATTATTCTCATTGACGGCTCTGAAGCTCAGGCGGAGGCTCTCCGCGCCGAGGCGTGCTCTACCGGTGAGATGATAAAGCTCAACCAGGATATGCTTCCCGGCTGCTATCTTCACAGAACCGCAATCAACGACGTTGCGCGTGTAGAGGACAGAACCTTCATCTGCACTTCGAAGAAGGAGGATGCAGGTAATATCAACAACTGGATGGACCCCAAGGAATGCTACGAGAAGCTTTCTAAGCTTTACGAGGGCTCTTACAGCGGCAAGCCGATGTACGTTATCCCTTATTCCATGTCCGTCGTAGGCTCCGATTTCGCTAAGTACGGTATCGAGCTTACCGATTCCATCTACGTAGTTCTTAATATGCTTATAATGACCAGAGTTGGTCTTAACGTTCTTGATGCTCTCGGCGACAGCGCAGATTTCATCAAGGGTCTTCACGCTAAGGCTGAGCTCAGCCAGGAGAAGAGATACATCTGTCATTTCCCCGAGGATAACACCATCTGGTCTGTTAACTCCGGTTACGGCGGAAACGTTCTTCTCGGTAAGAAGTGCTTCGCGCTTCGTATTGCATCCTACCTCGGCCGCAAGCAAGGCTGGATGGCAGAGCATATGCTTATCCTCGGCGTTGAATCTCCCGACGGCGACGTTAAGTACATAAGTGCTGCGTTCCCCTCTGCGTGCGGTAAGACTAACCTCGCTATGCTCATTCCTCCCGAAATTTACAGAAACAAGGGATATAAGGTTTGGTGTGTAGGCGATGATATCGCTTGGCTCAGAGTTGGTCAGGACGGTAGACTTTGGGCAGTTAACCCCGAGAACGGATTCTTCGGCGTTGCTCCCGGTACTAACGAACATTCTAACCCCAATGCGCTTCATACTGCTATGCGCGATACCATTTTCACCAACGTATGTCATAACCTTGACGACAATACCGTTTGGTGGGAAGGTCTTAACGACAATCCTCCCGTAAACGCTCTTAACTGGAAGGGCGAGCCCTGGGATTACAAGAAGTACGATAAGAAGGATAAGGTTAACACCTCCGGTGCTCACCCCAACTCCAGATTTACCGCTATGGCAGCTAACTGCCCCTGCCTCTCCGATAAGTTTGATTCTGCAGCAGGCGTTCCGATCTCTGCTATCGTATTCGGCGGCAGACGTGCAAAGACTGCTCCCCTCGTATATCAGTCGACCGGTTGGCAGAACGGCACCTTCGTCGGCTCTATTATGGCTTCCGAGACCACCGCTGCAGCAGCAGGCGCTGTCGGCGTAGTTCGTCGCGACCCGATGGCTATGCGTCCCTTCGTAGGCTACGATATGGGCGATTATTGGGCACACTGGCTCAATATGGGCAAGAGCATTTCCAATCCTCCCAAGATTTTCCACGTTAACTGGTTCAGAACCGATGATGAAGGCCACTTCATTTGGCCCGGCTTCGGTGATAATATGAGAGTTCTTATGTGGATTCTCGACCGTTGCGAGGGTAAGGTAGATGCAGTTGAGACTCCTATCGGATTTGTTCCCAACGCAGAGGATATCGATCTTACCGGTCTTGACATCACCACCGATACCGTAAGAGAGCTTCTTTCTGTTGATAAGGAGCTCTGGCTTGAGGATTGCAAGGCTGTAAGAGAGTTCTACCGTCAGGTAGGCGACAGAGTTCCCACCGAGCTCTACGACGAGCTTGCCGCTCTTGAGTCGAGACTTGCAAAGTAATTAAATAGCATTCAGAAAACGAGAAAAGCTAACCGCTTTTCTCGTTTTTTTATTATAGCAAAATCAGTATCGTCGACATAATCAGAGTCGCACATACGCCCATTATCATTTTCAAAAAAAGATAGCGTGAAAATACCGAGCGCGACGGGATAAAATAAAGCGACTGAAGGTGTACGGAAAAGCCGGAAAATCCGAGCCCGAAGGCCGATAAAATCATAGACAAGGAATAGGCTAAAGAGTCGGTTGAAGCAATGATTTTCATACCCGAGCTTACCTCAAGAAGCGATGCCGTAATAGCTAAAATAACCTTGGATTTTACGAACAGTTTAATTACTCCGAGTAGTGCCGAAAAGAAAATAATATAAGAAGAAATGACGGTCAGGACGCTCGCTGAATCTTTTATCGATGTGCTCAAATTGAAACTCTGCCTTGAAATAAACCTACCTTTCTTCTGGTTATTGGATTTTCTTCGCGTAAATATCAATAGAAGAAAGGAAGACAGTGTAACCGAAATGAATAGCAGCCACCCGTCTTTTGGGCTTCCCCTCATTCCAAGCCCAACCGCCGATATCACAAACCCGAGCGAGGGGTTGTTCGCGCAGCCGCAAATACGCACGAGCTCATCGTCGTCGATTATCCCTCCGTCGTATAAGCTGCTTGCGCTTTTTATTCCGAGGGGGAAGCCGCAAAGAAGACCCGTTATCACAGAGGTAATTGCTTGTCTTGGTATGCCGAGAATTTTTTCGATACACTTTCCAAATCTCGAGTCCGTGCTTATTTCTATGCCGAAAAAATAATCCGAAAGTATTATAAAAGGAAAAAGCGAAGGTATTACCGTCGTCACAACGAGGCGTATTGCACCTTGTATGGAATCCTGTATCTCCTCTGCAAACAGAAGTAACAGGGTTAAGAAGACAAGAAAAAGACCGATTCCCATAAATGACGAGGAAGTTTTTGCTTTTTTTCTATCTGCGAAAGTCATTTTGTCTCCTTTACGACATACATTTTTATTAAAGCAATATGAGAAGGAGATAGGTAAAATGACCGATAAAGCGAAAAAAATCCTGCCTAAGCCCACCGCGCTTTCGGGATTCCATATAGAGGCCACAAGAACGCCTGTGGGTATAAAGGTAACCGTCGGCGGCGTTGTCGGCATCAAGGATTTTTCGGAGGAGCAGGTTACGCTGGGAGCACATTCGGGGAAAATTATTATAAACGGAAAAATGCTCCGCTTAACTGTATACGAGGGTGGTGTGGTTGATATAGTCGGTAGAGTGGAGGGGATAGGGCTTGAGTACGGCAAGGCTTGATCTTTTTGTTTTCGGATACAGAAAAATTGAGGTTCCGCTTGATTTTCTAGGACGTGCGTCGTCGCTTTTGCTCTCTTCGGGAATCAACGCGAGAATTCTGCCCGACGGTAGCATATATTTACGGGAACGCGACTTTCAGAAATGCAGAAAAATACTGGGCGGAAGGGTGCGGTATACACATAGCGAGCTCTTGGGAATTCCGGGCATATATTCGCGTATCGGCTGTAAAATAGGAATTCTTGCAGGTATCGTATGTTCTCTATTACTTACGATTTTTCTTTCGGGGCTCGTATGGGACGTGCGCGTCGAAGGTAATCTCACAGTTCCTGACGTTGCCATAACCGAAGCTCTTGAGGAGGCAGGCTTCACGGTGGGCAGCTGCTGGAATAAATCCGATTTAAGCAGCTTTGAGGTAGAGGCATTGTCGCTTTGCTCCGACATATCCTGGATAAATATAAACAGAAGAGGCACCGTTGCATATGTAAGTGTGATAGAAAAAGACGGTGACGAGGCCGGCGAAGACACCTCGCCGGGAAAATATGCAAATATTATCGCCTCAGAGGATTGTATTATTGAGGAGATGCGCGTAATTAAAGGCACGGCAGAGGTGAAGGTTGGAGACGCGGTTAAAAAGGGGGATTTGCTGATTTCGGGAGTGCTTCCCGATGGCGCAAACGGTGGACTCTGCTATGCAGAAGGTATCGTTATAGGAAGGGTAGGAGATTCGGTTACGGTTAATACCGAGCGCGAATACGAAAGAATTGTTCCCGAAACGCCGCGAGTCGGTCGCGTGAAGATTAAAATATTTAAATTTCCTATAAATATTTTTAAAAACAGTAGAAATTTTGATAGTAAGTGTGATATAATAAAGGATATAGATGGATTTTCACTTTTTGGCAGAGGAAAGCTTCCGATAGAGATTGTAACCGAGTACTGTGTACCGCATAGAAGCACTAGCGAGAGCTACAACGATAAGGAGCTTGTTTCTGTAACCTCGTCGCGCTTGACAGAGTCGCTCTCACGCGTGCTTGGCAACGCCGACCTCGTAAGGATAAGAACCACGGGTGAATTCACCGATACAGGATATCTGATGCGTGCCGATATAGTTTACTTAAAAGAGGTATCGCACACGCTTGAATTTGATTAAAAAGGAAATTGCTATGACCGAAAAAATAGTAATGACAAACTCCGACGAGGCTACCGCTGCGATATTCGGTGCGTTTGATTCTAATATACGAATGATTGAGAGAGCCTTCGACGTTCGTATTTCCAACAGAAATAAGGAAAGCACCGACGGTGATGCGATAGTGGTAAGCGGAGAGGCAGATGCGGTTAACCGGGCAGTGCGCACGCTCGAGTACCTCAAGCATATGAGCGGCGCGGGCGAGACTCTCGGCGAGCAGAGCGTTGAGTACGTCATAGGTCTTGTTCGTGATAACTCCGATGAATCTCCCGAGAATCTTTCAAGAGACGTAATCTGCGTTACAAACAGAGGAAAGCCCATAAAGCCGAAGACTATCGGTCAGAAGAAATACGTCGAAGAGATAAAGAAAAACACCGTGGTTCTCGGTCTCGGCCCTGCCGGAACGGGAAAAACCTTCCTCGCCGTTGCAATGGCGGTAGAGGCGCTTCGTTCAAAATCGGTTGCGCGCATTATCCTTACGCGTCCTGCGGTTGAGGCAGGTGAGCGGCTCGGATTTTTGCCGGGTGATCTCCAGAGCAAAATCGACCCCTATCTCCGTCCTCTTTACGACGCACTTTTTGAAATGCTCGGAGCAGAGAATTATCAGAGGCATATGGAGCGTCAGACGATAGAAATAGCCCCTCTTGCATATATGCGAGGAAGAACGCTTGACGATTCCTTCATAATTCTCGATGAGGCGCAGAATACCACGCCCGAGCAGATGAAAATGTTCCTCACAAGACGTGGCTATAATTCCAAGGCTGTTGTCACGGGAGACCTCTCGCAGACCGACCTTCCTTTCGGTAAAAAGAGCGGTCTTTCGATAGCCTCGAAGATACTTGAGGGCATAGAAGGAATAGGAATTTTCAAATTCACCGAGCGCGACGTTGTGCGTCATCATCTTGTAAAGAAGATAATTTCAGCCTACGATTCCTACGAGCGTGAGGCGTCGGCAAAGAAATACAAGGCAGAAGAGAAGCAAAGACAGTCAAGAAAAGGAGAAGTTTAAAATGTCCGACAGAAAACTTTTTATAAGCTTTATTGCAACGAAAAAATTCGAGGAGTGCGACTATTATTTTAAGCTTGCAATCCGCCGTTCAATAGAGGCGGCGCTTGAATACGAGGATTTTCCCTCGGATGCAGAGGTTTCAGTAACGTTTACGGATAACGAGCATATAAGAACTCTGAATGCGGAATACAGAAACAAAGACTCGGCAACCGACGTGCTTTCCTTTCCTCTTTACGATTTCGAGTGTGAGGACGACCTGCCCGAGGGCGAGATCGTGCCTCTTGGAGATATTGTAATTTCGCTTGAGCGCGCAAAGGAGCAGGCGAACGAGATAGGCCATTCCTTCCTCGAGGAATGTGCGTTTCTTGCGGTGCATTCAACGCTCCACCTTCTCGGCTACGATCACGAGCGCTCCGAGGAGGATGACGAGGCGCAGTGCAGAGCACAGAGGGATATAATCGAAACTCTTGAATTTTAAAAACGGAGAAGAAAATGAAAAGAACAACCTTTATTGCGATAGTAGGACGACCCAACGTTGGTAAATCAACCCTTCTTAACTCGATTATCGGAGAGAAGGTGGCAATAGTTTCGAAGAAGCCGCAGACTACCAGAAACAGAATAACGGGCATACATACCGTCGGAGAGGATCAGTTCGTATTCCTTGATACTCCCGGTATGCACAAGCCGAGAACGAAGCTCGGAGATTTTATGATGAAAACGGCAAACAACACTCTAGGCGGTGTTGACGCCGCTATTCTCGTAGTTGAAGCAAGAGAGAGTGTCGGAGACATAGAGGCCTCTATAATCTCGCGCCTTAAGAGCGAAAAGCTTCCTGCAATTCTTGTAATAAACAAGATTGATACCGTAAGACCCGTTAATATTGCAAAAACCATAGCGGCGTATGCCGAGGCGTTTGATTTCGATGCGGTTATACCTACGTCTGCAAAAAACGGCAAGGACGTCGAAACCGTCGTTTCCGAGTGTGAGCGCTATTTAAACGAGAGCGAGTGGTTTTTCTCGTCCGATATAGTTACCGACCAGCCCGAAAAGCAGGTTGCCGCCGAAATAATCAGAGAAAAGCTTCTCAGAATTCTCGACGAGGAAATTCCTCACGGCACCGCCGTTGCGATAGAGGAATGGAAGGAAAAGAAGGATAGCGTTTCTATCAGGGCGGAAATATACTGTGAGAAGGCTACGCACAAGGGAATTATTATAGGAAAGAACGGTGCTACGATTAAAAAAATCGGTACCTACGCAAGAGAGGATATTGAAAAAATGCTCGATGCACGCGTGTTCCTCGACCTTTACGTCAGAGTCAAGGAGAATTGGCGCGATTCAAGCTTCAACATTACCGACCTCGGCTACAAAGAAGAATTCTGATGCAAACAGAGGTAAAAGGGCTCGTTATACGAACCGTTGATATTAAGGAGTCGGACAGGCTCGTTACAATTTTTACAGAGCAAATGGGCGCTGTGAGCGCGCTCGCTCGAGGAGCCAGGTCTCATAAGAGCCGAAAAATGTCCTCTACTATGCAGTTTTGCTACGGCAGCTTCGTTCTCTATAAGCAGGGGGACAAGTATTGGATTAAGGAAGCCGAGCTTATCGAGAGCTTTTTCGACATCAGACGCTCCATCGAGGGGCTCGCTCTCGCCAATTATATATGCGAGGTGCTCTCCGATATTACCACCGAGGAGGCGGAAAGTGAGCTGCTCCGTCTTTCGCTCAATTCGCTCTACGCAATAGCAAACGCAAAGTATCCGCTGCGGAAAATCAAGGCGGTGTTTGAAATAAGAAGGGCATCAATAATCGGATTTATGCCCGATATTATTGCCTGCCATAAATGCGGTCAAAAGAACGGAGACTTTTATTTCGATATTATGGGCGGCGTTATCGAGTGCCGTGACTGCCGCGTATATGCGGAGAAAACGCACGAGGAACACCCCGACCCACACGAGGCGCATATAATTTCAATTTTGTCCGAGGGGGCAAAGATTGCGCTCGGATACGCGATATACTCTCCGATAGAGCGCGTGCTCGCGTTTAGCGTATCCGACGAGGATATGCACTTGTTTTCTCGCGCTTGCGAGGAATACTTACTTAACCAGTTAGGACACTCCTTTAAATCTCTTGATTTTTATAAGGATGTGAATAGGTGATTTTTGATGCTTTTTACGGCAAAAACTCTTGCTACGCTTGAATATGACAAAATAGTGGCAAGGCTTGCGGAATGTGCCGCAACCGACGGTGCGCGTGCCAGAGCCCTTGCGCTCACACCCACCGACGACTACGATACAGTGCTTATGCGTCAGACGAGGACCGAGGATGCAAAGCGGCTTATAAACGCAAAGGGCTATCCGTCGTTTTCCGCCCCTGAAGGGGTGGCGGCTTATGCAGAGCGTGCGTATAAAGGCGCAATCCTTTCTCCGGCAGAGCTTCTAGAGATAGCCTCGCTTCTTCGCTCCGCGCGGCAGATGCTTGATTATATAAGCACAGACAAGCCATTCGAGACTTCGCTTGACGAGCTTTTCGCAAGGCTTCTTCCGAACCGCACCTTAGAGGAAAAAATATTCCGCTCGATAATTTCGCCCGAGCTTATAGCAGACGAGGCGAGTGTAGCGCTTGCGGAAATAAGAAGAAAAATACGCGCAACCAATAATAGAATAAAGGATACTCTACAAAGTTACGTCGGCGGAGTACGTCTTAAATATCTGCAGGAAAACATAGTAACTATGCGAAACGGCAGATACGTCGTGCCCGTGCGCGCGGAATACAAGAACGAAATGAAGGGTCTTGTGCACGATACTTCCTCGACGGGTGCGACACTTTTCGTGGAGCCGCTCGCGGTCGTGGAGGCAAATAATGAATTGCGCGCCCTTTCGGCAGAGGAGGAGCACGAGATAGAGCGCATACTTGCCGAGCTTTCTGCAGGCTGCGCCGAGTCTTCTTCCGTGATTACTCTTAACTATCACAACATAACCGATATAGCCTTTTCCTTTGCCTGTGCAACTCTCGCTATGCAGATGAAGGCTGAGAGACCTTATCTTTCCAAGGCTCGCTCTTTGTCCTTAAAAAGAGCAAGGCACCCACTTATCCATAAGGACAAGGTAGTGCCGATAGACGTTGCCATTGGCGAGGATTTCGATACGCTTATTATAACCGGTCCCAATACGGGCGGAAAAACGGTTACTCTTAAAACCATCGGCCTTTTCGCTCTGATGACTCAGGCAGGTCTTCAGATTCCTGCCGATGAGAGCTCGGTTATGGGCGTCTTCTCCGAGGTGCTTGTCGATATAGGTGACGAGCAGAGCATAGAAGCATCGCTGTCGACCTTCTCTTCTCATATGGTAAACGTTGCCGATATACTTAAGAATCTTACTCCGCGCTCGCTCGTCTTATTTGATGAGCTCGGCTCGGGTACCGACCCGATTGAGGGCGCTGCTCTCGCTACCGCTATACTCGAGAGCACGGCAAAGAGCGGTGCACTTAGTGCGGCGACGACTCATTACGCAGAGCTTAAGGCGTATGGGCTCGAGACTCCGAGAGTACAGAACGCCTCGTGTGAGTTTGATATAGAAACCCTTCGTCCGACCTATCGCCTTATAGTGGGAACTCCGGGTAAATCGAACGCCTTCGCCATATCCGAAAAGCTCGGTCTTTCTCCCGAGATAATAGAGCGCGCAGGCCGTCTTATCGAGCGTGATAATAAACGCTTCGAGGACGTTATAGAGCGCCTCGATACCAACAGAATCGAGATGGAGAAGGAAAAAGCGACTGCCGAGAAAATGCGTCGTGAATACGAAGCGTTCAAGAGAGAGGCGGAGGAAAAGCTCCGCAAAAAGATAGAAAAAAGCGAGGCAGAAATAGAAAAACAAACGCTAAAGGCTCGCCAGATTCTCGAAAGCGCGCGCGCTTCCAGTGAGTTCATCTTCCGTCAGCTCGAGGAGCTGCGTAAGCAAGAGGACAAGGATAAGCGCAACGAGATGATGGCACACGCACGCGAGGAAATGCGCGTCCGTATGCGCGAGAGCGAGGAGCTGATGACGGGCATTACCATCAAGGATATAGCGCTCGATAAGGATTATAAGCTGCCGCGCCCGTTGAAGGTCGGTGACAGTGTTTATCTGACGACAATATCCAAAGAGGGTGTGGTTACCGCGCTTGCCGATAAAAAGGGCCTTATCTCGGTTACGTCGGGTATTCTCAAAACCAAGGTCAGCGAGGATAAGCTCCGCCTTCTTGACGGTACCGTCAAATTTACCGCATCCGAGACTCCGAAGGTAAATGAGGGAAAGGTGAAGAAGACTGTGAACACCTCTTTCAGACCCGAGGTAGACGTGCGCGGTATGATAGGCGACGATGCGTGGTTTGTCGTAGATAAGTATCTCGACGATGCGGTTCTTGCCAATATACCTACCGTCAGAATAATACACGGAAAGGGAACCGGAGCTCTTAAGGCGGCGCTGTGGAAATATTTTAAGACCGATAAAAGAATAAAATCGTACAGACACGGAGAGTACGGGGAAGGAGACGCCGGAGTTACGGTGATAACGCTTGGATAATGCTTTTTGTTAGTTATAAGATAAATGCAAAAAAGGAGACGCTTCTCGGCGTTATGAAAAACTCCGAGCGTGTTGTAAACGAGGAAAACTACGACTTCTCGCGCGGCACTCCTAAGATGCACGTAAAAGAAAAAGGCGATTCCTTAAAAATAAAATGCGAAATGACCGGCAGACCCACCAAGGATAACGGATTTCTCGAGGGAACTTATTTTAAAGGAACGGTAAAGGAGAAAAACGGAGTGACGAGCGTAAAAGGAATTATCCTTACCGCGCCTATTTATCATTTTCTTCTCCTTCTCATTTTCTCTTACTTCATTTACCTTTGCTTTTCGCTGGGCGGTTTTTCGGTAATACCCGTGATACTCCTTATATTCGATATTTTTATGTTTAAGGACGAGTTCAGAAAGCAAGGTCTGATAAAGCGGTATATATTCCGTTCTCTTAAAATAACGTACAGGGAAAACTCGGCGGCGAATAAAAAAACGAAGGAAGAATAAATCTTCCTTCGCTCGTGGTGCCGGTAGTCGGGGTCGAACCGACACGGTATTGCTACCTTCGGATTTTGAGTCCGACGCGTCTGCCAATTCCACCATACCGGCATATTTTTGTGACTTTTGAGTTCACGAATGATATTATAGCACAAGAAAAACGAAAAATCAATATCTTTTTCTAAAAAATACATCTTTTACCCTTGGAGAATAATTCTTCTCCCCATAATACAAAATACGAAAGGAGCCTCGGATGTCTGACGAGCTTGTATTTTTGACTAACGAAATCAATACATCAAATCTTTCGTCTCTTGAAAAAAAGCGCAGTATTATCGAGGAAGCGCGCATATGCGAGCTTGCCGAGCTTGCTTACGGCGCAGCAATGTTTACAAAAGAGCTTGTAAGTGACGGAGAGCTGACATATATAGATGCGCTTGCGCTTATATCCGAGTCGCTGCCTACCCACAGGGCAGAGCCGCACGAGGGCGCACTGCCCGAAAACAAAATGCGGCTCTCCTCTTATTCCGGTGCACTTTCATACGTCGATAAGGCCGTTTTTGCAGAGCTTTTTTTGCTAAGGCTCTCGGAGCTTGGAATTTCGGTTGCGGAGGGGGATTATCTCCAAGAGGAGAAATCCGAAAGCACCTTCGTGTACGTAAAGAACAGCTTTGCCGATGAAGCGTACGACGTTTTCGCTGAGGAGTTTGACGACCCGAGGGTTAAATACGCAGAAAGCTTTAAGGAAGCGGTCGGAGTCATAAAGGACGGCTCGGCTGCGTTTTGCCTCCTTCCGTTCGAGGAGCGAGGCGCGCGACTTCCCGGTGTCGCGGAGCTCATTTTCTCTGAGGATTTAAAAATTGCATCGGTAACTCCGGTGTTCGGCTTTTACGGTGACGCTGATATGAAATACGCGCTTGTTTCGCGTTTCTTCCTTATTCCGCCCGTTATGCCTGACGACGACCGATACCTTGAAATAAGAATCCCCTCAGATGCGGAAAACTCGATATCCGAGCTTCTCCTTGCAGCAGAGTCGTACGGCGCAGAGATATGGCGCGTCAATACGAGCTTCTACTCAACGGACGGTGCGCGTAAGCAATATTATTCTGTAATCTTTAAGGAAGAGGGCAGGGGATTTTCAAGTCTTCTTACCTATCTTACATTGTTCGTTCCGTCGTATACAGCGGTCGGCATATATAAAAATCTTGAATTGTGAGGAATTTAAAATGAAAAAAAGCATAGAGTATAAAACAAAGGGAACCTGCTCAAGAATGGTCAAGCTCGAAATGGAGGACGGAGTTATTACCGCCTGCTCCTTTGTCGGCGGCTGCTCCGGAAACACTCAGGGAGTCAGCGCGCTCGTCGTCGGTATGACGGCAGACGAAGCGATAAAGAAGCTTTCCGGCATAAGATGCGGCTTCAAGGATACCTCTTGCCCCGATCAGCTTGCACGCGCTCTGAGAGAGGCGCTCGCTGACTGATATACATACCGCCAACTGGCAAAAAAACGGAGATAAAATGAACGAGAAAAACTATAACGCAGAATACAAAAGATGGCTTGATGCTCCCGTGCTTACCGCAGAGGAGCGCGCAGAGCTAATTTCAATAGAAAACGATGCAGAGGCACGTGCGCTTCGCTTCTCATCACCGATGAGCTTTGGCACGGCAGGACTTCGCGCAAAGATGAATATGGGCATCGGAGCGATGAACCGCTTCACCGTTGCTCAGACCACAAAAGGTATCGCGGCTCTTATAAAGTCCGCCGGCGGCGAAAAGCGCGGTGCAGTTATTGCGTACGACTCGCGCAACAATTCGCGAACCTTTGCCGAGGTCAGCGCAAGAGTTCTTGCAGGGGCAGGAATAAAGGCATATCTATTTGACGATATCCGCCCGACTCCCGAGCTCTCATTTGCCGTAAGAAAGCTCGGCACACTCGCAGGAATCAATATTACCGCCTCGCATAATCCCAAAGAATATAATGGATATAAGGCGTATTGGGAAGACGGTGCGCAGATCAGCCCCGAGCAGGCGGAGATAGTTTCGCGCGAGCGCGAGCGATTCGACGTCCTTGACTTTGGCTCGGTTCCCTCGCTTGACGAAGCCGTTGCCTCGGGACTTGTCGTTATGCTCGGAGAGGATTTTGATTTACTTTACCTTGACGCGGTAATCGGCACGGCTATAAACCCCGGCGCCGTTAAAGCGGTGTCCGATGATCTGAAGGTCGTATATTCGCCTTTGCACGGTGCAGGCTATCGCCTCGTGCCCGAGATTTTCTCGCGCCTTGGTCTTAAGCACCTTTATACCGTAGACGAGCAGATGATACCGAACGGAGATTTTCCTACCGTAGCAAAACCCAACCCCGAAAGCCCCGAGGTTTTCGAGCTCGGAATTAAAATTGCCGATGAGGTCGGCTCCGACCTCGTAATCGCAACCGACCCCGACTCCGACCGAGTTGGTGTTATGAGTCGATGCAGAGACGGCGCGTTTGCAACCATAACGGGAAATCAGATGGGTGCGCTCCTTCTCGATTACGCAATCCGCGCTCGCAGAGAGAACGGTACGCTTCCAGAGGGCGCTTATTGTGTAAAGAGTATTGTATCTACCGATATGGCGTATAAAATCGCCAAGGATAACGGAATCGTTCTTCACGACGTCCTTACCGGCTTTAAGTTTATAGGCGAGGTTATAAAGAATTACGAGGCTAAGGGTGAAAGCGACGGATTTGTACTTGGCTTTGAGGAAAGCTACGGCTATCTTCTCGGCACCTACGCAAGAGATAAGGATGCGGTTGAGGCATCTATGATGATACTTGAAATGACCGCGTTCTATAAAAAGCAGGGAATGACTCTTTCCGATGCTCTTGATAGACTTTATGAAAAATACGGTCTGTATCTTGAAAAAACCGTGGATATAGCTATGACGGGTCTTGACGGAATAGCAAGGCGCGGACGTGTTATGTCTTCGCTTCGTATGAGTCCCCCGAATGCAATCGCAGGTGTAAAGGTTGTTCGTGTTGGCGATTACCGAGAAAGAGTTATCACCGATCTCGTTACCGGCGTGGTTACTCCTACGGGAATGCCGTCTTCGGAGGTCTTGTATTTTACTCTCGAAAACGAGGATAAAATAATTATTCGCCCCTCGGGAACCGAGCCTAAAATCAAGCTCTACGTTCTCGCGCACGGCGACGACCGCGACTCTCTTTCGCAAAAGATAAACGCATACCTTGAAGATACAAAAAGACTTACAGAGGTATAAATTTTTATAGGCAGGATATTAAAGTGACGGATAAACAAAAGCATATAAGAAATTTTTCAATAATAGCTCATATCGACCACGGAAAGTCCACTCTTGCAGACCGTATTCTGGAGAAGACCCAGACGGTTGCAACCAGAGATATGGAGGAGCAGATTCTCGATAATATGGATCTCGAGCGCGAGCGCGGAATTACTATAAAAGCGCGCGCGGTAAGACTTCATTATAAAGCGGATAACGGTGAAGAATACGTCTATAATCTTATTGACACTCCCGGTCACGTGGACTTCGGCTACGAGGTTTCGCGCTCGCTTAAGGCGTGCGAGGGTGCACTGCTTGTAGTAGATGCAACGCAGGGCGTCGAGGCGCAAACGCTTGCCAACGCTTATCTTGCAATAGATAATAATCTTGAAATTCTTCCCGTAATCAATAAAATCGACCTTGCCTCGGCAGATATCGAAGGAGCAAGGCGCGAGATAGAGGATATAATAGGAATTCCGGCAGAGGATTGCCCTGCCGTTTCTGCAAAGAACGGTATAAACATCGAGGATGTTCTCCGCAAGGTTTCTACCGACATTCCGGCACCCGAGGGCGACCCCGACGCACCCCTGAAGGCTCTTATATTCGATTCGCACTACGATGCATACCTTGGTGTCGTGGTATATATCCGCGTTTTTGACGGAACAGTCAGAGCAGGCGATAAAATCCGCCTTATGGCAGGTGGTACGGAGTTCGAAGTATACGAGGTCGGAACGATGGAGCCCTTCGGGCTTCGCCGTGCAGATTCTCTCTCTGCAGGAGAGGTCGGATATATCACAGCCTCTATAAAGACGGTGGGCGATACGCGTGTGGGAGATACCGTTACGCTTGCAGCTAACCCTGCAGAAGAGGCACTTCCCGGATTCCGTGAGGTTCACCCGATGGTTTACTCGGGTATCTATCCTGCAGACGGTGCTCGTTACGGAGACCTCAGAGAAGCGCTCGAGAAGCTTCAGCTCAACGATGCCTCTCTCGTCTTCGAGCCCGAGACCTCGGTTGCGCTCGGCTTCGGCTTCAGATGCGGCTTCCTCGGCCTTCTTCATATGGAAATAATAGAGGAAAGACTCGAGCGTGAATTTAATCTTGATCTCATTACTACCGCTCCATCGGTTATTTATAAGGTTGATCTTCGTTCAGGCGAGACCGTTATGATTGATAACCCCTCGAAATTCCCGACGGCAGATGAGATTTCCGCAGCCTACGAGCCTATAATGAAGGCGTCCATAATCACTCCTACCGATTACATAGGCGGTATTATGGATCTCTGTCAGGAGCGCCGCGGTGTATTTATCGATATGAAGTATATAGATACCGAGCGTGCGGAGATACACTACGAGCTTCCTTTGAACGAGATAATATACGATTTCTTCGATGCACTCAAGAGCAGAACTAAGGGATATGCGTCTCTCGACTACGAGCTGAAGGGATACAAGCAATCGAAGCTTGTCAAGCTTGATTTTATGCTCAACGGAGAGGTAGTAGATGCCCTTTCGTTTATCGTATTTGAGGAGCGCGCATACGCGAGAGCTCGCAAAATAGCAGAAAAGCTTAAGGAAAATATTCCGCGTCAGCTCTTTGAAATTCCCATACAGGCAACGATAGGCTCGAAGATAATCGCAAGAGAAACCGTTAAGGCTATGCGTAAGGACGTTCTTGCTAAGTGCTACGGCGGTGACATTACGAGAAAGAAAAAGCTGCTCGAAAAGCAGAAAGAGGGTAAAAAGAAGATGCGCAAGCTTGGTAGCGTAGAGGTTACCCCAGAAGCGTTTATGGCAGTGCTCAGACTCGACGATGACAACTAAAAAAAGAGGGCTCTACGTCCATATACCGATTTGCGTAAAGAAGTGTGCGTATTGCGATTTTACTTCCTTTGCAGAGTGCGGCTTTAAAAACAGAGACCTTTATTTCGATAAGCTTCTGGCGGAAATAAATTCATATAAGGGCGACAGAATTCCGATAGACACAGTGTTCTTTGGCGGCGGAACGCCGTCGCTTATGACGTCGGAAGAAATAAGGTCGGTAATGTCTTCCGTAAAGGAAAGCTTTGATTTAGCACCCGACTCGGAAATTTCCATTGAAGTAAATCCAAAGACGCTTACCCAAGAATCGGCGCTCTTATATAAATCTCTCGGGATAAACAGAGTTAGTCTCGGAGTGCAGTCAATTCACGAAAACGAGCTGAAAAAACTAGGCAGAATACATTCGCGCAAGGATTTTCTTGAATCGTACGCAATTCTTCGCGAGGCTGGCTTTGATAATATCAGCTTCGATTTGATGTACGGAATTCCCGATCAAACGATGGAAAGCTTTGAAGAAACGCTCTCTCTTGCAATATCCCTGGGCCCTGAGCACATCTCGGTCTACGGATTGATTTTAGAGGAAGGAACGCCTTTGTTTCTAGAAAGGAATACCTTTGATTTCCCGAGCGAGGACGAGGAGGCGGATATGTATTATCTCGCTTCTCGAATGCTTTCGGCGGCAGGTTATCTTCACTACGAGATTTCAAATTATTCAAAGCCCACAAAAGAATGCAAACATAATCTTAAATACTGGCGAGCAGAGGAATACGTTGGCGTAGGTCTTGCGGCTCATTCCTACTACAAGGGCAGGCGTTATTTTAATTCCTCTGTGCTTTCGGAATATATCTCTCGACAGTCCGATATTTGCAGTCTTCCGCCTATTTCCAAGGCTGATGCCGCCTACGAGCGCGTTATGCTTGCTTTGCGCCTTGAAGAGGGGCTCTCGCTTTCGGAATATAAATCGGACTTTTCCGAGGATTTTCTTCTCGGCAGAGAAGATGAGATTTTACGCCTTTCTGCCGCAGGGTATGCCGAAGTGAAGGACGGAAGGCTCAGGCTTACCGAATCAGGATTTTATATAAGCAACGCCATAATTTCCGCACTTATATAAAAACTCTTGACAAAATCTCGAATCTGTTATAAAATATAAATAAAAAACACATAATAGGAGTATAAACAAATGCAGGATATCGAAAAGAACATTGAAGAAGAAGAGATTCCCGTTTTCACCCTTACCGACGAGGAGACCGGTGAAGAGAAGGATTTTGAGCTTCTTGCACGTGCAACCATTGACGAAAAGCTCTATTTTGCTCTCGTTCCCGCTGACGAGGAGGACGCAGAGGAGTACGTAATTCTCAGTGTTGAGGAGGACGGAGACGACCTCGTTCTCTCCAGCATAGACGACGATGATGAGTTCGATAAGGTTGAGGAGTATTTTAACGATCTGTTCTTCTCAGAGGTTAACTACGACGACTGATTTTTTTCCTGCGTGGTGCGTGATATTGTGATATTTGAACCTACACACTATGCAAGGGAGTCCGGAACTTCCACTCGCGGGATGCAGGCCTCCCGCCGAGGGCGCTATTTCTCGAAAGAGGGCCCCCTCCAAGCGGACGTTGGAAGCGCAAAGCAGTGGAGAGGACACCCACCTGGAACAAACCGGGTTAAACTTTTACTTTACACGGCCAACGCGGGGCCTCATAAAGCGCGGCAAGGAGACTTTACGCTCTTTGCCGCGCTTTTCTTATTTAGCTTTGGTTAAATTCCTTTGGGAGCGTGCATATAATTGAAAAAAAGAAAGGCGAAAGTATATGACGGTAAAACTTAAGGGACTGTCCGAAGAAGATGTTCTGAAATCCCGTGAAAATCACGGCTCGAATCTTTTGACTAAGGAAAAGCATAAGGGATTTACTCGAAAATTCTTTGAAAATCTATCCGACCCCATAATAAGAATTCTGCTTATAGCTCTGGTGTTGCAGGTATTATTTTCATTAGGTAATATAAATTTCGTAGAAACCGGCGGTATTCTCGCTGCCGTTTTAATTTCGGCAACGGTATCGACGATTTCGGAATTTCGTAGCGAGAAGGCGTTCGATGCGCTAAGCGCAGATATGGAGTGCTCGCGCGTTTGTGTCTTACGAGGCGAGCGAATGGTATCGGTTCAAATATCGGAGCTTGTCGTAGGCGATATAGTTTATTTGAATTCCGGAGAAAAAATCCACGCAGACGGAGTTATTATAGAAGGAAAAATATCGGTAGATCAGTCTGCCTTGAACGGAGAGAGTCGCGAATGCACCAAATGCCCCGGCAAGGACGAATCCTGGGAGCTTAGTTCAAGCTGCAAGGTTTTCAGAGGCACTATGGTTACCTCGGGCTCGGCAATAATGAAAGTAGGCAGAGTGGGCGAGAAAACCTTCTACGGAATGGTTGCAAAGGACGTACAGACAGAGACGAGAATAAGCCCGTTAAAGCTAAGGCTCGGTAAGCTTGCAAAGGATATAAGCAGAATCGGATACATAGTAGCCGCTGCCGTAGGCGCCGCGTTTCTTTTTAACGCTTTCGTCGTTGACAATTCCTTCGTTTGGGAAAAAATCTTAGACTCACTTACAGATCCTCGCTATCTTTTCGCGACTCTTTTACGCGCCTTGACCTTGATGATAACCGTCGTGGTGGTTGCCGCGCCGGAGGGCTTGCCGATGATGATAACCGTTGTTCTCTCGGCGAATATGAAGAAGATGCTGAAGGATAAGGTGCTTGTAAAAAAGCTCGTCGGAATAGAGACGGCAGGCTCTTTGAATATACTGTTTACCGACAAAACGGGAACTCTGACGGTAGGAAAGCCGGAATGCGAAAGAATAGTATGTCATAGTGGGAGCTATAAAACGCTCGCATCTTTGAAGGAAAGCGGCGAAATATATAATTTGCTCTTGATTTGTGCAAAGCACAATACCGACGTTCTGTCTATGAACGGTGAAAAAGCAGGCGGAAACGCAACCGACAGAGCAATCTTCGATTTCTTTGGTGAAGCGAAGACTCCCGATTGTGAAATAAAGAAGAAGGTGCCGTTTTCGAGTGAAATAAAGTTTTCATCGGTTACGCTTGCAGACGGACGCGAGATTATAAAAGGCGCTCCGGAGGTTATTTTGGCGTCTTGTAAAACAATCGTGACCGAAAGCGGTGAAAGCGCACCCCTAGAGTCAGCTCGCTTTTTGAAGGAATATCACAAATCGGCAGAGAGAGCAGAGCGAGTGATATGTGTTGCGGTATCGAATGGGCAAGGCTCTTACTCGCTTGTGGGACTCGTGATGATGAAGGATAAAATCCGAAAGGGGGTAGACGAGGCGCTTAAGGAAATTAACCGCGCCGGCATACAGGTAGTAATGATTACGGGTGACGGAAAGGAAACTGCGTGTGCGGTCGGGCGCGAGTGCGGCGTTTACAACCCGATGCTCGGGCACGTAGCACTTACAAGCGACGAGCTTCATTCTATGAACGACGATGAGGTTAAGAGCGTTATTCCTAAGCTGCGCGTGGTGTCAAGAGCCTTGCCGCAGGATAAAACAAGGCTTGTACGCCTTTCGCAAGAGCTTGATCTCGTAGTCGGAATGACCGGTGACGGGGTGAACGACGCACCCTCGCTCAAGCTTGCCGACGTAGGATTTGCGATGGGGTCGGGAACCGACATTGCAAAAAGTGCCGCGGACGTCGTAATTCTCGATAACAGTCTTCTTGCCATCGGCAAAACGGTCTTGTACGGCAGAACGATATTCAAATCAATTACCAAATTTATAATATTTCAGCTTACTATGAATTTTACGGCTTGCGGTATTTCGCTTGTGGGACAGTTTATAGGCGTTGATACTCCTATTACCATTATTCAAATGCTTTGGGTAAACATAATAATGGACACACTCGGCGGTCTTGCTTTTGCAGGCGAAGCCCCTATGAAATATTATATGAAGGAAAAGCCGAAGCGGCGAGACGAGCCGCTTTTATCGGGGGATATGCTAAGGCGCATAATTTGCACGGGCGCGTACACCCTTATCCTGTGTATAGTATTTCTCACCTCGTACGTCTTTAAGGATATGTACGAGTCGGTGCACTCAAAAGACAGACTGTATACCGCCTTTTACGCGCTGTTCATTTTTGCAGGCATATTCAACTGCTTTTGTGCGCGAAGCGAGCGCGTCAGACTTCTTACGAACATAACTAAGAATAAATCGTTTTTACTGATAATGAGCGTTATTTCGCTTATACAGATATTCATGATTTATTACGGTGGAGTGGCGTTTCGGTGTACACCCCTGACGGCAAAGGAGCTTACGTTTGCGGTCCTCGTAGCGTTCACCGTTATTCCTTTTGACACCGCAAGGCGCGTAGTGAAAAAGATAAAATAAAAAAGAAAAAGCACTTGCATCTGCAAGTGCTTTATTTCTGGGGTGAGATATGGGGTTCGAACCCACGACCTTCAGGGCCACAACCTGACGCTACTACCAACTGAGCTAATCCCACCATACGGTGTTGCTGGCGTGCCTTGAGGGACTCGAACCCCCGACCTACTGCTTAGAAGGCAGTTGCTCTATCCAGCTGAGCTAAAGGCACATACTCGACAACGACCATTATTATAACAGAATATTTTCGTTTTGTCAATAGCTTTGAGAGAACTTTTTTCAGTTTTTTTCAAAAAGTTTTATGCCCGTAGCGGCAAAAGCCGTAACGGGCATTTACTAAGTCTTAAGTGATAGCCGCTCTTCCTTAGCTATTGCATTAAAAACGAGCTCTCCTTTTTTTACCGAAATCCTTATTTCGCTTCCTTGACCGACCTTGCCGTCAAGAATTATTTTGGAAATTTCATTCTCGAGCTCGGTGCAAATAATTCTGTTCATAGCCCTTGCACCGCAGCCGTGACCGCCTTCTTTGGCGGCAAAATGCGAAAATACCTCGTCCTCGACCGACAGTAGTATGCCAAGAGCCTCGGCTCTTTCTTTGATTGCGTTTATGCGCTGCCTTGCAATATTTACTAAAGAATCAAAATCAAGCGGCGAGAAGGGAATTATCTCGTCTATTCTGTTGATGAATTCCTCTTTAAAGTATTCGCGCAGCTGTCTTTCATTCGGACCGCCGTGCTCCTGCTTCAAAAAGCCAACCCCGTCCGTGCCATCTGCCGAAATATTTGACGTCATAATTACAAAAGCGTTTCGGAAACTGATTTTACGCCCTGCCGCATCGGTTATGAAGCCGTTATCGAATATCTGAAGAAAGAGAGATATAACGTCCTTGCTCGCCTTTTCAATTTCGTCAAGCAGCACCACCGAATAAGGTCTTCTGCGCAGAGGAAGGAGCGCGCCGGCATCATCATCGAATCCTACGTATCCGGGAGCCGAGCCTATCAATTTCGACACGGAATAGGGCTCGGAGTATTCCGACATATCAAGTCGCAAAAGCGCGTCCTCGTTGCCGAAAAGCGTGAGAGCGAGAGCCTTTGCAAGTGCGGTTTTACCGACGCCGCTTTGACCGACAAATAAAAATACGCCCTTTGGTCTTTTTGGGTCGTTTATACCTGCATAGCTGCGAGTTATGGCAGAGGAAAGAGCGGCGATGGCTCTCTTTTGTCCCATAACCAAGCGAGACAGGGCGAAAGCCGTTTCCTCGTATTTCGGAAGCGTATAGCTCGAGCCAAGGAGCACACCCGTGACTTCGCTGACTATCGCGCGCACGTCTGCCTCTCCGACGTCTATCGGCTTTTCAGAAATCGCCGATTCGCTGATTTCTCTTTCGATTTCTCTTGAATACACTCTTTCGAGCTCGGAGAGTGAGAGCGCCGTCTCGAAGTCGTGCTCTGAAATGGCAAGGCTTTTTTCGTGTGATACACGTTTCGCCTTTTCGCGTATTGCCTTTAGCTTTATGCTGACGTTTTCACCCTTAACGCGCGTCATAGCGCACGCCTCGTCCAAAACGTCTATCGCTTTATCCGGAAGAAATCTGTCGTGAATATATCTGTCGGAAAGTGAGGCGGCTGCTTTTATTGCCTCGTCGGTAATTTTTACACCGTGATGCCTTTCATATCTTTCGCGAAGGCCGTTCAGTATATCCACCGTTTTATCAACGCTCGGCTCCTCTACCGCGACGGGCTGAAATCTGCGCTCAAGCGCCCCGTCCTTTTCGATGTATTTTCTGTATTCCGAAACCGTTGTTGCTCCTATCAGCTGTATATCTCCTCTTGAAAGCTCAGGCTTCATTATATTTGAGGCATCTATCGCCCCCTCGGCGGCTCCTGCGCCCACTATGGTGTGTATTTCGTCAATAAAGAGTATAACCGATTTGTTTTTTGAAGCTTCGGATATCACACTCTTTATACGTTCCTCGAAGTCGCCTCTGTATTTTGCTCCTGCAACCATAGACGTAAGGTCTATGGAAATTATTATTTTGCCAAGCAAAAGAGGGGGAACGTCGCCGTCTGCTATCCTTTTTGCGAGCCCTTCCACTATTGCGGTTTTTCCAACTCCTGCTTCTCCTATGAGGCAGGGATTGTTTTTCGTCTTCCTCGTCAGAATTCTTATTACTCGCTCGGTTTCGCCGTCTCTGCCTATAACGGGATCGAAGCCCTCTCTCTCGGCGATTTCCGTCATATTTCTTCCGTATTTTAAAAGGTTTGGTATCGAGGAATCGGGGCACGAATCGGTGTAAGAAACTCCGCGCTCGGCACTTCTTAAGAAGCCGAGAACGTCTTCCTTCAGGCTTATTACGTCTGCATCAAGGCTCTGGAGTATCTTTGCCGAAACGCTTTCCCGTTCTTCGAGGAGTGCTAGCAGAATATGCTCGGTTCCTATTTTTTCGGTTGAATATTTTTTGGATATTTTATAAGATGATTCAAGGATTTTTCGGCATCTCGGGGTCGTGTCCTTTGAGGAAAGCCTAGTTTTTTCGCCTGCTCCCGTGTATTCCTTTATCGCAGAAAGAACGACGTCCTTGGTAATTTTGTTTTTTCGCAGAATCACCGATGCGCAAGACAGCTCGTCGTCGGTAAGCGCGAGCAACAAATGCTCCGTTCCGATGTAGGTGTGTCCGAGCTCCTCTGCGTGCACCACGGAGCGATTCAGAGCATCCTCTGCTTTTTTGGTAAATCTATTGCTCATTACTACCCCTTTCCAATATCCTTAATTATAACCGTTTTTTCACGTAATACGCAAAGAAAATCAGGTTTTTACGATATTCCGAAGCCGTTCTATCGAATCAATATCCTCGTATATTCGCAGGTAGAGAGCTTCGTCGAGCTCGCTTGTTTTGTCCATTCCGTAAATACCCTGAAGAATTCTGACCGCCGTCTCCGATGCTTCTCCGAAATAAGAGCTTCTTCGGATTCTGTGACCTTCGCCGTAATAGTCCATCAGAAAGGCGAGCGACTCATTTATTTCGCCTATCCCTCTCCCGGAATTCCCACGAAGAACAGGGAAGGAAATAGCGTCACCGGCTCTCTTTTTTGCGCGTGATTTATCAGCGTAACTCAGAAACTCTGCGTATAGGGCATTCATAGTCTCAAGATTAACCTCGCCACTCTCGGAAAGCCCCTTTGCCTTCTGCACCGCCAACACGCCCTCGCGGGTTCTGTCGTCCCAATTTCCGTTCGGAGACGGCGGATTTTCGATATATCCGATACCCTCGAGATATCTTTGTACCTCACGTACGGCTTCTTTTTTGTTATTTATATCGTACATACACTCACCTTATCCCTCTCCGACCGTATATCCCGGATACTGCCCCTCATTTGCAAGCGAACCGGTGTAAAGGTCATCGTAAATATTTGCTATCGCGTTCCACGCAACAGCGTTGACCCTGTCGGGCGTGCCGGGAATACCGAAGATTTCCTTAAATCTTGTAACCTGCGCGGCGGTAGCAGGACCGAATACACCGTCAGCGTTCACCTTGCCGATATCGGGATAGGTGTCAGCAATATAGTTAAGATATTCCTGAAGAACACGTACGTCGCTTCCTTCCACTCCCTCTGCCAGCACTCTGCCGGGAAAGGGGAGAATTCTTCCGAGCCTGAATTCGTAATCAATTTCGGAAACTATACCGTAATATACACTCTCCATTCTGTCCCAGGTAAGTCGGTCAACCCTGCCCGTCTCGGGCAGACCGTATGTTTTCTGAAAGGACCTCACGGCGTTTGCCGTCGCCTCTCCGTAGCTTCCGTCGAGCGCCGCAGCCACGACCGAGGGAATGAACAGTGCAATATAGCTTAAATAATACTGTATAACCTGTACGCCCTCACCGCTGTCACCGATTCCAAGCTCCGAGGTGTATCTCGTCGAGAGTTCCTCAAGCTTCAGTCCTTCCGAGTTAACGGTATAAAGCTTTTTTACCGCATTATAAATGAATTCTATCTCGTTCCAGGTTGCCTTACCCACAAGACCGTCAACGGGAAGGGAAAATACCTCTTGGAATTTTCTCACCGCCGCAGTGGTATCAGGACCGAAGAATCCGTCTGTGGGGAGAATTTTCGGGATTCCCGGGTAATTTACGGAAATTCGGTTAAGCTTTCTTTGTATCAGCTCTATTTCCATTCCCGTATCTCCCTCTCGGAGCGTTACTATCGGGGCATCGTCGGGAATGTTTTGTACGGGCACGTTTCTTTCAATAACGATATCGTCGCCGTAGTAGCGTCTTAATATCTCAACGTAATCAAGCCCCGACTCTGCAAGCTCTACGGAGCCCCACTGATAAAGTCCTTCGCACTGAACCTCAACTCCGTCACAGAACTCCGCAAACAAAGGCTCTACGTTGCCGTCTCTGCGTATATAGCTATCAAAAAGCTCATCTACTATTTCCGATACGTTTTCGTATATATCACGCTGATAAACGTAGGTCTGGTCGTAGGCAGGCGAGCTTGTGATATCAAAATTATAGCCACGGCTTCGGTAAAACTCCGTATATACTCGGTTGAGCGCAACCGAAATCTGCGCGAGCACGTTCGCGCGGATAGCCTCGGTCGGCCAGGTAGGGTATATTTCGCTCGAGGCTACGTTCTTGATGTAAGCCGGGAAGGTTTCTGTTACGTTCTGTACGTCCGAATCCGGCGCACCAAGATGTATGACTATTTGCTCGGGTATTGTTGGTGTAATTGGCATCGTTTCTCCGTTCTGTCGCATAGGCGACGGTGTATTTTAGATTCTCTCGAAAAGCTTTTATAGCCCTTGATTTTCGGGAATCTCGCTGTCAAGACTCCCTCGCGGTATGTTTTCAATAGGCTCGCTCGTTTCGGGTATCATATTTATGAGCTGTACCGAATTGACTCCCGGGAAAACCGTAAGGCCGCTTATTCTTTTCGGAAAGTACCCGGGCGCGGTTATCTCTACCTCGAAAAGCGAATATGGAGCTTCATTTGCTCCCGGTGAAAGAGAAAGTGCGACGTCGGGGGTAGGTAAAACTATATTCCCCGAAACGCCGTCGCGGTCTGTGACAAGCGTTGTTTTGAAGTCTTTTGCCACTCCGTCCGTACCGCGAACTCTTATCATAGCCCCCGGAACCGGCAAAGCTCCGCCTGCCGTATAGGTTCTGAAGCTTAAAATACCAAAGCTTCCATTTGGCATCTCTGATACCTCCTAAGTATAAAAATATTTACTTTTGGTCAGTTTTTCTATTGACTTTAAATGGGTTTTGTTATATAATATACTTGTATTTGCTCGCGCGAGCACGAATTCTGTCAAAATGCGCGAGGTGTTTAAAAAAATTACTATGGAGAGGCAATATGAAGGATAGCTTATACGGCGAGCTTAGCGTTATAGGAATGCGCGGTTGCGAGGATTTCGCAAATCAGGTTGATTTTTATCTCAAGGAGTGGCGCCGCCACGACAACGACGGAACCTTCCTCGTTGATGCTTCCTGCCCCAGATTCGGAAGCGGAGAAGCGAAGGGTACTATTCACCATTCTTTAAGAGGAAACGACGTATATATTATATCCGACGTTTTCAATCACGGCGTTACCTACAAGATGTACGGTCAGACCGTTCCCATGAGTCCTGACGATCATTTTCAGGATCTTAAGAGAATAATCGGTGCTATCGGCGGAAAGGCGCGCCGCATCAGCGTTATTATGCCTATGCTTTACGAGGGCAGACAGCACAAGAGATCGGGCAGAGAATCGCTCGACTGCGCACTTGCTCTTCAGGAGCTTGACTCAATAGGCGTTACCAACCTTATCACCTTTGATGCACACGACCCCAGAGTTCAGAACGCTATTCCCCTCAGCGGATTTGAGGACGTTCGCTCTGCTTATCAGATGATAAAGGCTATGCTTAATACATATCCCGACCTCGAAATAGATCCCGATAAGACGATGATCATTTCTCCCGACGAGGGCGGAATGGGAAAGTGCATGTACTACTCCTCGGTTATGGGAATAGATCTCGGTATGTTCTATAAGCGCCGCGACTATTCTATTATCGTTAACGGTAAGAACCCCATAGTTGCTCACGAGTATCTCGGCAGAGACGTTAAGGATAAGGACGTTATTATCGTAGATGATATGATCTCCTCGGGTGATTCGGTTATCGGCGTTGCACAGCAGCTTAAGGAAAAGGGTGCAAAGCGTATATTCGTATTTGCTACCTTCGGTCTTTTCTGCAACGGTCTTGAAAATATCGACAAGGCGCACGCAGACGGTGTTATCGATAAGATCTTTACTACCAACCTTGTTTACAGAACTCCCGACCTTCTTGAAAGAAAGTGGTACGCAGAGGTTAATATGTGCAAGTACGTGGCGTATATAATCGACACCCTCAACCACGACAGAACTATAAGCCACCTTCTCGATCAGTCTAAGAAGATACATAATATTCTTGATAAGCATAAGGCTGGCAAATAATCCAAAACGAAATAAAATTGATTTTTCGAAAGTGGAGTGTTGCCGATGCAGCACTCCGTCTTTCTATCTTTCTTTGGAGGATATTCTATGAGAATAACCCTTGAGTCGGACTACGCTCTCCGAATCCTGACCACAATGGCGGAGCACGATGGCGTTACCGATGCAAAAACCATATCGGCCGAAACCTCGGTAACCCTTCGCTTTACCCTGAAGATACTCCACAAGCTCGTCGGGGGAGGCCTCGTAAGCTCCTATAAGGGAGTGAACGGTGGATATAAGCTGAAGCTTTCACCGAAGGAAATCACACTTAAATCGGTAATAGAGCTTATCGACGGGCCGATAGCGATAGCCAGATGTCTTGAGAGTGAGGAATCCTGCTCGCTCAACTGTGATAAAACGGCATGCGTTTATCACCATATATTTGACACTATAAGCATTGACCTTGCTAAAAAGTTAAATAAAATCACAATTGACGACGTGATAAAGCGTGCGTATTCACTTTAAGGAGGTGTTTTTATGCTCAGAATATCAACCGTTTCGTTCCCCGGTTTAGGTATCGGAGAATTTAAGCTTAACAGTGTCGCATTCACAATTTTCGGTGTTGAAATCGCCTGGTACGCCATTCTCATAACGCTAGGTATGATAGCCGCGGTTATCTATACCGTGTATATGGCGAACAAAATAGGCATTACCGCCGAGGACGTTATTGATTACGCTATATGGGTAATTCCGCTTGGAATTATCGGCGCTCGCCTTTATTACGTGCTTTGTGAGCTCGATAACTATCATTCGTTTATTGATGTAATAAATATCCGCAACGGTGGTCTTGCAATATATGGGGGCATCATTGCGGGCGGCCTTGCCGTTCTTCTTGTTTCCTGGCGCAAAAAGATTAACTTCCTTGCGTTTGCCGATTGCGTGTGTCCCGGCGTTATTTTGGCGCAGGGCGTTGGAAGATGGGGTAACTTTATGAACGGTGAAGCGTTCGGTGCCGCTACGGATATATTCTGCCGTATGGGACTTCGCAACGCTGAGGTCTTTGATAAGTTCGGTACCTCCGAGCTCGTCTGTGTTCACCCGACCTTCCTCTATGAATCGCTTTGGAATTTCCTTGGATTCATTCTCGTGAATCTTTACGTTAAGTTCGTAGGCAAGAAGTACGACGGACAGGTATTCGTAATGGTGTTCGGCTGGTATGGTCTTGGCAGAGCATTCATAGAAGGCCTTCGTATGGATAGCCTTTACACCAACCTCTTCGGCTTGGAGTTCAGAACCTCGCAGGTGCTTGCCGCCGCTATATTCATCGTGGCAGCAGCCGTGCTCACATACTTCGCAATCAAAAAGCCGATGAAGCCTCTCTACCACAAGAAGGCAGACAAAAAATCTAAAAAAGGAAACAAATAATATGGCAGAAATTATAGACGGCAAGCTCGTATCCGCAAAAGTACGCGAGCAAATAAAGATTGATGTAGCAGAGTTTACAAAAGAAAAAGGCTATGCACCCGGTCTTGCGGTAATACTCGTAGGTAATAATCCTGCCTCTGCGGTTTACGTAAGAAATAAGCACAAGGCCTGCCTTGATACCGGAATTACCTCGTATCAGATAGAGCTTCCCGAGGATACGTCCGAGGAAGAACTCCTTTCAAAAATAGACGAGCTTAACAGAGATTCCAAGGTTCACGGTATACTCGTTCAGCTCCCACTCCCCAAGCACATATCCGAGGAGAAGGTTATAGGACGTATATCTCCCGATAAGGACGTCGACGCATTTCACCCTGCAAACGTCGGAAAGATTATGATAGGCAACTACACCTTCCTTCCGTGTACTCCTGCCGGCGTTATGGAGCTTCTTTCAAGCTATGGCGTTGACGTTTGCGGCAAAAACTGCGTGGTGGTAGGAAGAAGTAACATAGTAGGAAAACCTATGGCACTCTTGCTTCTCGAAAAGCACGGAACCGTAACCGTCTGCCACTCGAGAACTAAAAATCTTAAGGAAGTAACGCGCGAGGCTGATATTCTCGTCGTTGCTATCGGTAAGCCCGAATTTCTTACCGCAGATATGATAAAGCCCGGTGCCGTGGTTATCGACGTCGGAATTAACCGCACCGAGAGCGGCAAGCTAGTCGGAGACGTTGCCTTTGCCGAGGCGAGTGAGGTTGCTTCTGCTATAACTCCCGTTCCCGGTGGTGTTGGCCCTATGACTATCACTATGCTTCTTAAGAACACTCTTTCTGCGGCAAAACAGATAAAAATGTAAAAAAATTCAAGTTTTTTGAAAAAACTATTGACAAAGCGCTAAAAATACTATATAATAATCTAGTAAAAAATATGAGATTTTATCTCTTTGCACAGCGAAGGGAGGGGAAATAAAGATGGCAGAAATCAGAGTAAAAGAGAATGAGACTCTCGACAACGCACTTCGTCGTTTCAAGAGACAGTGTGTTAAGTCCGGCATTTTGACCGAGCTTCGCAAGAGAGAGTGCTACGAGAAGCCCAGCGTAAAGCGCAAGAAGAAGGCTGAGGCTGCAAGAAAGCGCAAGTTTAAGTAATAATTACTTTTAGAGAGAAAAGCGGATGCGAATGCGTCTGCTTTTTTTCTTTTATTTCCATTTTTACTTACAATTCTTTCGGGCAAAATAAATATAAACACCCCCGAAAGGATTTTTTATGAAAAGCTTTGTTTTTAAAATTATTGCGCTGATTCTGCCTTTTGCAGTTCTTAGTTCGAGCGCGGTATCCGTCTCGGCAAGCGAATCACGCACCTGGTATATAAAAAGAAACGGTCAGCTCCGTCCGTCCTTTCCGAGCGACTGCGACGAGGTCAGAAGCCACAACGGATATTTCATAGACGAAAGTGTGGGCGACGATAGCGACAGACGCGTTTTGTATATCACCTTCGATGCAGGATATGAAAACGGAAATATTGAAAAAATTCTCGATACACTAAGAGATGAGTCCGTGCCGGCGGCTTTTTTCCTGCTCGACAACATTATATTAAAAAATACCGATTTGGTGAAACGAATGGTTAACGAAGGCCATCTTGTGTGTAACCACACTAAAAAACACAAGGATCTATCCTCTGCAAGCGAGGAGGAAATAGCCAAGGACCTGTCTGCACTCGAGGAATTATATTCCGAATGTACAGGATATGAAATGGCTAAATACTGCAGATTCCCCGAAGGAAAATACAGTATTCATGCTATTAAGACGGTAGAGAAGCTCGGTTATAAGACGGTGTTCTGGAGCTTCGGATACGACGATTGGGATAATTCAAGACAGCCGAGCAAGGAGCGTGCTATCAAAAAAATTCTCGATAATACTCATAACGGCGCAGTAATACTCCTGCACCCAACCTCGAAAACGAATGCAGAAATACTCTCCGAATTGATTTCTGCGTGGAGAAGTATGGGTTATACCTTCGGAACGCTCGACGAGCTTTGCGCAAGATAAAGAAGAAAAAAGCTCCGTGTAAGTTGAAACGTAGACTAAGCAACAGAAAAAGTGGGCTACGCTAAACGTAAGCCCACTTTTTTTATCAGCCGATGCTGTTTCTTTTTTTAATTTCAGCAAGACGCTCCTTTTCGGTAACGTCATCGCGCATTATAACCTCGTCGTCCTCGTCTTCTTTGGGAGCGAAAAGCTCGGGATGCTCTGCCTTATAGGGGTCTATCATTATTTCCTTAATCTTGAAATACGCAGCGTACACCTTTGCGTATGCAAGAGTCGAGAACATAATAGCAAGAGGCATTGCAATTGCTAAAGGCATAAGAAGCGCTCCGAGACCGAATATAAAGCAAAGCTCGAGAATGAGAAGAAGCACTGTAAACAGAAGTGCCATAACGTTGCGCTTCATACCCACGAGAGCGAAAATGAGCGAGTTCTTCAGTATTTTGAATACCGAGAGCTTGAAGGTAAGCATCTGCACGTATATGTAGCAGCGCATAAAGAAATAGAGAATAACCAGAACGATATTTCCCCAGAACATCATATCGGTGAGGAAGGTGCCGCCCGAGCTTATGGTAGTGTAGATGTTAAATACGAGGATAACGTTTATCAAGCCGTCTATAATACCAAAAGGAAGCGCCTGACGCCAATTGCGCTTGACGGCATACCAGAAATCAGTCCAGACGAACACAGGCTCGCCCATAGCGATATTTCTAAGTATATACGCAGTACCGACGTTCACAAGTCCGAACGTAAACAGTGTCAGAGCACCGAGAGCGTAGAAAATATAGGTCCATACCGTCGGAAAGAGAACTGCGTTCTGGAGTCCTTCAAGCGCGTAAAGTGACATCGAGAAGGGCGATGGGTCGGTCACCGAAAACATACCGCCAAGGTTCTGGAAAAGGTCGTTTGCAGGTACGAGGGCATCGGCCTTAGTATATCCCGAAAGAACTACAATCAAGAATATAAGCGGAAAGTTTCCGAGCACCATCAGCATATTAACCGAAATGAGCTTTCCAAAGCTGTTTTTATATGTAACGAAGAAGCGCTTCAGTCCCGACTCGTTAAGCGGCTCTCTTTTGCTTATACCCGCACCGTCGCGCGTGAGGTCGAATAAGCGCCTTTTCTTTTTATTGTTTTGCTCCATTGAAATAATTACCTCCAATACTTAAAATATATGATAGCATATTTCGACGGTAAATACAAGGAATTTTCTTAAAATTCAGTAAAAATTTAAAATTATATTGATGTGCGCCTGTTTATTTGATATAATTTATTCGAAATATGGAAAGCGGAGGAAAATCGGTTGGATAAGAACGTTTTAAAGCGCTTTAAGAACATTCCCATCTTGAAAACCGAAAGGCTTGTTTTACGCAAGATGGAGCGATCCGACCTTGAGGACGTTTTTGCCTATGCAAGCGACCCGAAGGTGCCCGAATTTTTGTTGTGGAGCGTCCACCCCAACAAGGGATACACAAAGGCGTACCTTGCTCTTTTGCAAAAGCGATACGCGCAGGGTGAATTTTACGACTGGGGAATTGATTTTAACGGACATATAGTAGGGACGGTAGGCTTCACGTCCTTTAGCGTTGAGCACGGTATAGGCGAGGTAGGCTACGTCCTTTCGAGCAGTGTGTGGGGAAAGGGTATCGCAAGCGAGGCCCTTGCAAGAATTATGGAATACGGCTTTTGCGAGCTCGGTCTCAATCGCATAGAGGCTCGCTTTATGGTTGAAAACGTGAAAAGCGAGAACGTTCTAAAAAGAGCAGGCTTTACGCCCGAAGGCGTAATACGCGACGGCGTTTATGCAAAAGGAAAATACAGAGACGTAGCGCTCTACTCGATTTTGCGCTCGGAATTTTTTAAAAGCTCGGTAAAATAATCATACTTCACTCGCTCCTTTAATATAGTTTTAGTGACTAAATTAAAGGAGTATTTTATGAAAAAAACAGCGATAACGTTAATTCTTATACTTAGTCTTTGTCTTGGTATGGCAACGACCGTGCTCGCAAAGGGCGAAAGTGAAGTCGAAGACACAGCGGCTTTTGCTCTCAGCGCAAAAAGTGCCTGCCTTATGGACGCTAAAACGGGGGAAGTTCTTTATTCGCACGCAGAGCACGAAAAGGCGTCTCCTGCATCGGTTACCAAAATAATGACTCTGCTCCTCGTCTGCGAGGCACTCGAGCACGGCAGCTTCACGCTTGAGGATACCGTATCTATAAGCGAGTACGCAGCCTCCATGGGCGGCAGCCAGGTGTTTCTTGAGGAAGGCGAGCGCTTTTCGGTTGAGGAGCTTATAAAGTGCACGGTTATTGCCAGTGCAAACGATGCCGCAGTAGCTCTCGCAGAGCTCGTCGCCGGTACCGAAGGTGCCTTCGTAAATAAAATGAACGAGCGCGCAGGCGAGCTTGGACTTACCGACACGGCGTTTGAAAACGTAACGGGGCTTGACGACACGACCGAAAAGCATTACAGCTCCGCTATGGATATCGCTCTGATGTCCCGAGAGCTTATAAAGCACGACGTCATAACCAAATACAGCTCCGTCTGGCAGGATACCATAAGAAACGGAGAATTTACACTTACCAATACTAATAGACTTGTCAGATACTACGATGGTTGTAACGGCTTGAAAACGGGCTCGACCGATAAGGCAGGCTATTGCGTCAGCGCTACGGCAAAGCGCGGCGAAATGCAGCTTATCGCCGTAATAATGGGCGCTCCGAGCAGAGATGCAAGAAACCAGGATGCACGAACGCTCCTTGACTACGGCTTTGCAAGCTACGCGCTGTTTTGTGAGGACGTGGGCTTTCTTGAGAACGTACCGGTGCTTTCGGGAAGACGAGATTTCGTTGCCGCACAAACATCCGAATTCTCTAAAATTGTAGAAAGAGCAAAGCTCTCCTCGGTTGAGCGTATTTACGAAATTCCGGAGAAGCTCACAGCCCCTGTTAAAAAGGGAGATAAGATAGGACGGATAATTTATAAGCTCGACGGAGAGGAAATAGGAAGCTCGGACATACTGGCGTCCGAATCTGTTGAAAAAATAGGTCTCTTTGAAATATTCTGCCGTATAATGGAACGAATTCTTTGCTTTTACGACTAAAATTGTTGTTTTTCTACTTGAAAACTTTTGAGATATATTGTATAATATTTGTGTAGTAAAAAGGAAGGGGAATAAAAAAATGATTCTCAATTTAAACGATAAATTTCTCGAAGGCTTCGTGGGCAAGCACGAGGTTGAATATATGAAGCCGCAGGCGGCTCTTGCACATTCGCTCCTCGCAAGCGGAAAGGGGCAGGGAAATGATTTTCACGGCTGGGCAACACTCCCTGTTGTCAATGACAGAGAGGAGCTTTCCCGTATAAAGGCGGCTGCAGCGAGAATAAAAAAGAACTCCGACATTCTCGTAGTAATCGGAATAGGCGGCTCTTATCTCGGAGCACGCGCTGCAATAGAATTCGTTAAGAGCCCTCTTTATAACAATCTCAAAAAGGATACTCCCGACGTTTATTTCGCAGGTAACAATATTTCTCCCACCGCCCTTAACGAGCTTCTTTCCATCTGCGAGGGCAGAGATATTTCTGTAAACGTTATTTCTAAATCCGGAACTACCACCGAGCCTGCAATCGCTTTCAGAGTTTTCAAGAAGCTTCTTATTGATAAATACGGCGAGGACGGTGCAAGAGAGAGAATTTTCGTTACCACCGACAAGGCAAGAGGTACGCTCAAAAAATTCTCCGATGAAGCAGGCTACGAGACCTTCGTAGTACCCGATAACGTAGGCGGAAGATATTCCGTGCTTACCGCAGTCGGCCTTCTTCCCATCGCCACCGTAGGCATCGACGTAGACGCACTCCTCGAGGGCGCTCTTATTGCAAAGAACGATTTCGCAACCGATGACCTTGACAAGAATACCGCGCTTAAATATGCAGTGCTGCGTACCATTCTTCTTCGCAAGGGCAAAAATACCGAAATCCTCGTAGGATACGAGCCCTATATGCTTATGTTCAACGAGTGGTGGAAGCAGCTTTATGGCGAGAGCGACGGCAAGGACGGAAAGGGAATTTTCCCGAACTCGGTTATCTTCTCTACCGATCTTCACTCGCTCGGTCAGTACATACAAGAAGGACAGAGAAATCTTTTCGAGACTGTTATCAGCGTAAAGGATCCCGGCGCAAGCTTTGAGATTCCGCACGACCCCCAGAACGTGGACGGACTTAACTTTATTTCGGGCGCACAGCTTGATTACGTTAACAAGACCGCTATGCTCGCAACCCTTATCGCGCACAACGACGGCGGCGTGCCCAACATTCTTATCGAGCTTGCAGACAGAAGCGAAAAGACACTCGGTTATCTCGTTTATTTCTTCGAGTTCGCCTGCGCTATGTCGGGTTATCTTCTCGGCGTAAATCCCTTTGACCAGCCCGGCGTTGAGGCTTATAAGAAAAATATGTTCGCGCTTCTCGGTAAGCCCGGATATGAAGATATGAAAGTTGCATTAGAAAAAAGGATTTCGGATAAATAATTTTTCCTTTTTCTTGTATAAATGTAACAAATCGCTTCGAAAATGAATATTTTTGCACAAAAGCTATTGCATTTTTATCTCATTTAGTGTAAAATATATACAGAGAGATTTAATATCTCAAAACAGGAGGAATTCAAAATGATTAAACTTTTTATTGGCGGCAAAGGCTCCGGAAAAACCAAAACTCTTATCGAGCTTGTCAACAATGCAGTAAGCGCTTCCAAGGGAAACGTTGTGTGTATTGAAAAGGGCGATAAGCTCATTCACGATATTACATATAAGGCAAGACTTATAGATACGGATTATTATTCGGTTACCGACGCTGAGGCTCTTTACGGATTTATCGCAGGTATCCTTGCATCGAACTCGGATATTACCGATATCTTCGTTGACTCCGCACTTAAGATTTGCGCAAACGATGTTCCGGCTTTCGAGGCTATCCTTCCCAAGCTTGAGAAGATTACCAATGACGTTAACCTCGTTATGACGGCTTCTATCGCAGTTGAGGAATGCCCCGACACAATAAAGGCGTACGCATAATCAACATTTAAAAGACCAAATCCCCCGAAAATTCGGGGGATTTTTTGTTGTATAACGAAAACCACGCGATAGTCGCGTGGTTCCAAAAAGGTTAACCGATGAGAAAAATCCTCCGTTTGTGATATAATAGAATTGACCTGCCAGTCGAAACTAAAAAACACAAACGGAGGATTATCTATGAAAAAAGAGAGCATAGACAATAATATTTTAGCACATACATCGTGGAATTGCAAGTACCATATAGTTTTAGCACCAAAGTACAGACGAAAGGTGTTTTTTGAGGGAAAACGATTGGAAATTAGAGAGATGCTGAGAAAGTTGTGTCAGTGGAAGGGGGTGGAGATAATAGAGGGAGAAGTGTGCCCGGACCACATACATATGTTAGTGAGCATCCCGCCCAAAATGAGTGTTTCGGGATTTATGGGATATTTGAAAGGCAAAAGCGCATTGATGATTTTTCAAAGATGGGGGAACATGAAATTCGCATACCGAAACCGCGAGTTTTGGTGCAAGGGATATTACGTAGATACCGTGGGTAAAAACACGAAAGCGATAAAAGAATATATAGCCGACCAGCTAAAGCAAGATAAAGAAAGTGATCAAATAGCAATGTTTGACCCACGGGACCCATTTATGGGTAGTAAGTAACAATTGCATGGCTGGCAGGCCAATCTAAAACGCACTTGTGCGTTGCCAGTAACAGTTAGGGCTATGC
>JAZOMD010000022.1:0-7612 GCA_045653745.1 Eubacteriales bacterium
TGACGACGATGCCCAGATACCGACGGGGCTGAAGGGCTATATTGCGACGGCACAGAGAATGGGGCTTGTGAACGGAGATTTTGAGAACGGTCTTCTCAGCTTCAAGCCAAACGAGCCAATCACTAAATACGAAGCGGCTAAGATTATGGCGTCTCTTATAGATGCTGACACAGAGGGCGAGGAGAGCGTTTTCGCAGAGGATATGGACCTTCCCGTATGGGCGAGAGGCGGAGTTGTGGCGATGCGCTCGCTCGGAATTTTCGACGACCGCGACAGCGAGAGCGCAAAGGAATCGGTGACTCGCGCGAATGCAGCGGCATATCTTTACAAGATGTCGAAAATAAGCTGATAATTGGTATATTATAAAGAAAAACGGCGAAAAATCGCCGTTTTTCTTTGATTTTTCTCTCACCTTTTCCGTTGTGAGAAAATCCTTCTTTATATTTGCGCTCTCTCTAACTCCGCCATAATCCTTGCGCACTCGCGAGGAAGGTCGGACGGGGTGACGCCGAAGCTCGAGAGAATTTTCGCAAGATTATCTCCCGAGAGAGCGTGTATATACGCGGCAAGCGCGACGGTGGTCGGTGTCGGGTCCATATATCCGAGCATAGAAACGAGCAGGCCTGCGAGCACGTCTCCGCTGCCCCCCTTTGCAAGAGCAGAGGAGCCGACGGTATTGATATAAAGCTCCTTTCCGTCGGTAATAACGGTTGATGCTCCCTTGAGAAGAAGGATACAGTTATTTTCCTTTGCAAACTCCCTTGCAACCTCTATTCTGTGCGCCTGCACGTAGGCAACGTCCTTCCCGATAAGCCTTGAAAGCTCGAGGGGGTGCGGCGTAAGAATGAGCGTACGCGGAGAAGTCTTTATCAGCTCCGTGCCGCCGAAGGTGGAGAGCGAATTAAGGGCGTCTGCGTCGAGGACGAGGGCGCCGCCCTCGGAAGAAAGAAGCGCGCGCACCGTAGAGGCGGTAGCTTCCTCACAGCCCGAGCCCGAGCCTACGAGGGTTGCGCGGTAGGAATTTTTAAGCGCCTTTAGAGAGGAAATATATATTGCCTCGGGAAACCTCGAGCGGAGCTCGGAGGCGAGCTCTCCGTCGCCTGCGTAGCTGACGAGGCCTGCACCGCCGCGCAAAGCGGCTTCAAGGGTAAGGTGTGCTGCACCTCTGTACATATCGCTGCCTGTCATAAGGAGTATTTTGCCAAAGCTGCCCTTGTTTGAATTATCGGGGCGTTTTGGCAGGGCTTTCACCGCCCATTCGTTGTCGGTAGAAAAAGAGGTGAAGGAAAAGCGTTCTCTTATCGCCGCGCGAGGGAGCGAGAGCGAATCGCACACGACTCTGCCGGTATACGCCTTCGCAGGGTAGGAGATAAGGCCGGGCTTTACGTAAGACAGCGCGACGGTGATATCCACGGTAATTACGTCGTCCAGCACACTTCCGTCATCTGCGTTGACTCCGAGGGGAAGGTCTACTGCGACCTTGCGCGCGTGAGAACGGTTAACGAGTCTTATGAGCTCGGGGAGCGGCGAGGCGTACGCGCCCAGGCTTCCCGTACCGAGAACTGCGTCCACTATACAGTCGGCAGAGAGGATTTTATCCTCGTCTATTCCCATAATCGGCTCGCCGCCCGAGCACTTATATTCCTCGAGGACTTCTTTTCCGCCCTCGCTTCTCTGCCCTGCCGAAAAGACGTCGAGCACCGTTACGGAATATTCGGAAAGCAGAGCCCGTGCCGCAGCGTATCCGTCGGCGCCGTTATTGCCCTTACCTGCAAGGATAACGACCGAGCCGCCGGGGGGCGTGAGCTCTCTTACTGCGCGCGCTACCGCCTCGCCGCTTCTTCTTATAAGCGCGGCTTCGGGTATGCCGAGAGTCTCTTTTGCATATGCGTCTATTTCCTTTATCATATAAGAAAGTGAGAGCTCCATAATTTTACCCCTTCGTTTTTTTATTATATTTTAGCACAAAAAAAGCAGGTTTGCAATATTTTTTAGCGAAAAGACACAAAAACCTATTTACAAACGGGATTTTTTTTGATATAATAGGATAAAGAAACAAGGTTTCAAATCTAATGCCGTCACGGGACGGCAGAACGGAGTATCTATGTCAAAGAAAGTTGTTATTACTATTGCGCGTCAGTACGGTAGCGGAGGCAGAGAGATAGGCGAGAGAGTTGCAGAGCTGCTCGGCATTCCGATTTACGATAAGGAGCTTATTACCGATATTGCCTCGAAGGGTAGCCTTAACGAGGAGATAATCAAAAAAGCCGACGAGTCTGCGGCTAACAGCCTGCTCTACACCCTTGCAATGGGCTCGAACGTGCTCGGCACTACTATGCATTTCGGCTACAAGATGCCTCTTAACGACAAGCTCTTTATTCTCCAGTCTGACACGATTAAGGAATACGCAAGAGCCGGAAGCTGCGTTATCATAGGCAGATGTGCAGACTACGTTCTGCGCGACGAGGAAGGAGTGCTCCGCCTCTTTATCTACGGAGACCTCGACCACCGTCAGGAAAGAGTGCGCGAAAGGCACCCGGAAATCAAGTCCTCGCAGATAATCGACGTTATCAACAAGACCGACAAAAGGCGCTCGTCCTACTACAATTTCTACACCGGAAACAAGTGGGGCAAGTACGATAATTACGATATGGCAATCAACTCCTCTACTCTCGGTATAGAGGGTACGGCACAGCTTGTTGTCGCTATGGCGAAAAAGCTGTCGGAAGACTAAAATTCATTATAAAAGCCTCGTTTTGCTAACTTTGCGTTACAAAACGAGGCTTTTTTCTTATTTAGTTACTATATCCACTCCCGTGTCGGTAGGCAGGAGCGAGGAAGAAAACACGGCTTTAAAAAGTGCTTTTCCATACTCGATATCGGCTACGGCGACGGTCTCCACCGAGGAGTGCATCGAAAGGAGCGGTATGCCGACGTCAACCGTCGGTATAGAGGCGCGAGAGGAAGAAAGCGCACCGACGGTAGAACCGCAGGGCATATCCGCGCGACTCGAGAAATCAACGACGGGAACGCCGGCGCGCTCGGCTATAACCTTCAAAAGAGACTCGGTATAGACGTCGGTGGCATATCGCTTGTTTGCATTATGCTTTATTGCAATTCCCGAGCCGAGGACGGGTGCCCACTCGGGGTCGGAGAGCTCGGGGCGGTTGGGGTGCCTTGCGTGAGCAACGTCGGCGCTGACCATAACGCTCGACTCTATCATTCTGTAATACTCGCCCTCGCCCCCTGCAATCTTGCGAAGAGTTGCGGTAAGGAAATCCGAGTCTGCGCCCGAATGGCTGACCGAGCCAACCTCCTCGTTATCGAAGACGGCAAGAACGCTGACGGAATCCGACTTATCGGCAGTGAGAAATCCGTCGAGCGCGGTGTATACGCAGGAGAGGTCGTCAAGCCTCGGAGAAAGAATATACTCGCCGCGAGCTCCGACGGTGCGCGCGCACTCGCGGTTATAGAGCCAGAGGTCTGCGGAAATTATATCGCCTTCCTTTACCGAAAGGCTCTCTGCGATAAGAGAAAGGAGAACGCCCTCCTCGCCCTCGCCGCCGAGCAGAGGAAGAAGGTCAACTGCGGGATTAAGCTTTACTCCCTCGTTTACATCGCGGTTTAAGTGAATTGCAACGCTCGGGATAACGAGCAGGTCCTTATCTATATTCACAAGGCGAAGGTCTATTCCGCGCTCGGTGCGCACGGCTACCCTTCCTGCAACGGAGAGAGGTCTGTCGAGCCAGGAATAGCGTATCATTCCGCCGTAGCTCTCGACGGAGAGGCGAGTGTATTTACCCTTCTGCCCTGCGAGCGCCTTAACCTTAAAAGAGGGGGCATCGGAATGCGCAGAGGCTACGGTAAAGCCCGAGCGACCGCCCGTGCGGAATGCGATAAGCGAACCGCCGCCGCGCACGGTGAAGTGCGGTTTCCCATCGGAGAATGCGGAAAAATCCGACTCCTTTATTTCGGTGTAGCCACCGTCAAGAAGAATTTTTCTTATCGAATCCACCGTATGAAGTGCGGTTGGCGAGTTTTTCAAAAAATCAAAGAATTTTTTCATGTTTGTCCGTCCCTGTTTTTTTATCTATATTTTACCTCTTTTAGCAAAAAAAGTCAACCTAACCCTTGAAAAAAATTATTTATAATGGTATAATACTAAATTAGAACACATTTCTTTGCAGACGGAGCAGCTGATGAAAAGCAGATTTTTCGAAAAAGGCACACCTCTTTACTATTTTGAAGATATTTCGGCTATTCCGAGGGGCTCGGGAAACCGCGCCGGAATTTGCGCATACCTTATGGATTTTGCAAAGGAGCACGGTCTTTTCGCGCTTTCGGACGAGTACGGAAACGTTATCATAAAAAAGCCTGCGACGAAGGGCTACGAGGACCGACCCACGGTTATAATCCAAGGGCACAGCGATATGGTATGTGCCATAGAGGAAGGCGTGGAGATTGATATGAAAAAAGAGCCGCTCTCCCTTTTTATGGACGGCGACCTGCTCGGTGCACGCGGAACCAGCCTCGGTGCTGACGACGGTGTTTTCGTTTCATACGCGCTCTCGCTTCTTTGTGACGAAAAGGCGGAGCACCCTCGGCTTGAGGCGCTCTTTACCTCGGACGAGGAGATAGGAATGCTCGGTGCGACGGGGCTGGACGGAAGTCTACTCGACGGCAGACTTCTTATAAACATTGACACCGACCGCGAGGGAGAATTCATCGTCGGTTGTGCAGGCGGCGTGAGAGTCGATATTTCCCTGCCCGTTTCGCGAAAGGCGGACGGCGGATTTTGCTACACGCTTTCTCTCTCGGGCCTTCTCGGCGGACACAGCGGCGCCGAGATACACAATGAACGCGCAAACGCAATATCCGTCATAGCGGCACTGCTCTCAAAAATTCCCGATATACGCCTTATCTCCCTTTCGGGCGGCACGGCAGACAACGCTATACCGCGCGATGCCGAGGCAACCTTCGTTACAGACAGCGAGATTACGGATAAAGAAAAAAGCTCTCTCACAGAGCTCTTTAAAAGCCTTACACGCGGCGAGGGCGATGCGCTCCTGCGCCTTGAGAGCACCGAGCATTCGGGTGCGCCTATCACTAGAGAGGATAGCGTAAAGCTTATCTCACTTATATCGGAGATACCGACGGGAGTGCTCGCTATGAGCCCGTATATCGAAGGGCTTGTGGAGAGCTCGGAGAACATCGGAATAGTAGCACTCTCGGAAGAAAAGACGTCGCTCGCAGTGTCGGTTCGCTCATCAAAACACGGTGAAAAGGAAAGTATAGTTAGCAAACTGTGTGATTTAGCAGACAAACACGGCGCAAGTGCTACGGCACACAGCGCGTATCCCGAATGGGAATACCGCGAGAATTCCCACCTGCGCGACACGATGTGCGCGCTCTACCGCGACACCTACGGGCACGAGCCAAGAGTCTATGCAATCCACGCAGGACTCGAGTGCGGTCTGCTCTCGTCGAAGCTCCCGGGGCTTGACTGCGTTTCGATGGGCCCTGACACCTACGATATACACACGCCAAGCGAGAGACTTTCGGTTTCCTCGGCAGAGAGGGTGTACGAATATTTAAAGCTTCTGCTTAAGAAGATATAACTAGTATTTATTTTGAAGTAATAAAAAATATATATTCGGAGAAAAACAAAAATGAACAAAAGAAGACTCAGAAAATACGCAGAGCTCATTGCGCGCTGCGGAGTAAACGTCCAGAAGGGACAGACGGTTGCGATAACCGCAGAGCTCGACCAGCCCGAGTTCGTCAAGATGGTGGTTGAGGAGTGCTACAAGGCAGGTGCTGACAAGGTATCGGTTGATTTCTCTTATCAGCCTATCGTTGGAGTTAACGTTAAATACTGCCGCGAAGAAGTACTCGGCAAGCTCGAGGACTGGCAGATAAAGAAGTGGGAGCATCAGCGCGACACTCTCCCCTGCAAGATTTATCTTCTTTCCGAGGACCCCGACGGTCTTGCGGGAGTTGACCAGGCAAAATATGCGCGCGCTATGGCGGCTCGCTCAAAGCAGATAAAGCCGATAAGAAGCGCTATGGAGAATAAGTATCAGTGGTGCATTGCGGCGGTTCCCGGCAAGGAATGGGCTAAGAAGGTTTTCCCTGGCGAGCGCGTGGGCGCGGCTGTCGAGAAGCTCTGGGAGGCTATTCTCTCTACCTCGAGAGTTGACGACGACCCCATTGAGGCGTGGAGACTGCACAACGAGGAGCTTGCATCGAGAACCGAGTATCTTAACTCGCTTCGGATAAAGGAGCTCCGTTACTCTGCAAAGAACGGAACCAACCTTCGCGTAGGTCTTCTCCCCGAGGCTACCTTTATGGCAGGCGGCGAGAAAACTATGGGCAGAGGCGTTTACTTCAACCCCAACATTCCCTCCGAGGAAGTATTTACTTCTCCCAGACGCGGTGACGCAGACGGTATAGTTTATTCCTCTAAGCCCCTTTCCTACGGCGGTCAGCTTATCGACAATTTCTTTGTAAAATTCGAGGGCGGTCGCGCGGTTGAGGTAGGTGCTGAGAAAAACGGCGAGCTTCTTTCCGAGCTTATCAAAATGGATGAGGGTGCGGCATACCTAGGCGAGTGCGCGCTCGTTCCCTACTCCTCTCCGATAAGAGAGTCGGGACTTCTTTTCTACAACACTCTTTTCGACGAGAATGCAGCCTGCCATCTTGCACTCGGCAGAGGCTTTACCAACGTCCTTCGCGACTACGAGAAGTACACCGAGGACGAGGCACACAAGCTCGGCATAAACGACTCGATAATGCACGAGGACTTTATGATAGGCACCGAGGATATGGATATTGACGCAGTTCTCGAGGACGGAAGCATCAAGCCCATCTTCAGAGGCGGCGAGTGGGCGTTTTAAGGAGTTATGATTGCCCTGTGGGCAAGTTATGAGTTATGAGTTATAAAAAATAGCAAGCACGGGCTCGTGCTTGCTATTTTTGTTTTTTGGCATTTTTATTTGGTTAATATCGCCTCGGCAACGAGAAGTCCGTCACGCGCAGAGGAGACTATTCCGCCCGAGTAGCCTGCGCCCTCGCCCGTGGGGTAAAGACCTTCTATGCCGAGTGCCTCAAGCGTTTTCTCCGAGCGCAAAACTCGCACGGGAGAGGTGGAGCGTGTTTCGGGTCCTGTGAGAGCCGCACCGTCCATGGCATAGCCCGGAAGCCAAGCGTCGAAATCGGCTATTGCCGAGGAGAGTGTGTCCGTTATATAGGACGGAAGATACTCCGAGAGCGGAATATTCTCCGTGCCGACGGGATAGGAGGGGCGCACGGCAAGCTCGCTCTTTCCTTTTCCGAGAAACGACGAGAGACTCTCCGTGGGCGCACGGTAGGAAGAAGCGGCGGCAACAAAAGCTCGTCTTTCTATCTCTCTTTGAAGCTCTACTCCTGCGAGGGGCGAGGAGTCCTTAAAGTCCTCGGGTGTCACAGAGACGAGGAGTGCGGCGTTCGAATTTCCCCCGCCGCGTGCCTCATTGCTCATACCGTTCGTTACTATTCCGCCCTGCTCGCTCGCGGCGGCAACGACGCTTCCACCGGGACACATACAGAAGCTGTACGCGCTTCTGCCGTTACC
>JAZOMD010000023.1:0-3119 GCA_045653745.1 Eubacteriales bacterium
CTCCCCTTTGTAAAGGTGGGCGGAAGGCTCATCGCAATGAAGGGAAAGAACGCGGAATTCGAGCTCTCCGCTGCGAAAAAGGCTATCGCAATACTCGGCGGCAGAGATGCAAAATCCAAGGAGATAACCCTAAAAAACGGCGCCGAGACGCTCTCTCACCCCCTTATCACGGTAGAAAAAAAGGCGCACACGCCTGCCGCTTACCCACGCGCGTTTGCCCAGATTTCTAAAAAGCCTTTATAATTCTTTCTATAATAAAACCCCGTCGGTTCTTGAATCCGACGGGGTTTTGTACCGTTCACTTTACATTTTCGGTTGTTTGGGGCTTGTCCTTGATGTGGAACAAGCGTTTGATAAATCTCTTGAAGCGGTCTCTTTTCCTCATCTTTTTCTTAGCGCTCTTAACCTTCTTATCGAGGATACGCGCGCCGAAGCGCCTTACCGTATGAGTCGTTCCCTTATCAACTCTCTTGAGATACTGCTCGTGGGTATAGAGTCCGACGTTAGCGGCAAACTCGTACACTTCCTCGCTCTCATAGTCGGAGCTCTCGTGACGGTACCAGCCGAAGCTATCGGCATATCCGTCGTGCAGAAGGTTCCAGAACTGCACCTTCGCATCGCTCCAAAGAAGATTATATATCTTATAGCAATGGCTCGCGGAAAGGTTCAGATAGGAGCGCGCAAGAGGAATGTACATTCCCTTCTGCATAAGGAAATCCTTCACACGCATATACACGATAGGCACCTGTGCGTAATACTTGCGGAAAAGCTTCGCACGCGACTGGTCGGAATACACTCTGTGGTGAACGAGCACGTTGTCTATCCTGCCCACCCTCTCTGCAAGAGAAAGAGCCGCGCAAACGAAATACACGTCCTCAAAAACGTAGAGCTCGGGAGCAAAGCTAAGTTCCTTTTCCTTGATAAACGCCGTGCGGAAAAGCTTATTCCAGACGTATCCCGTTGTGCTCTGGAGAATATAATCGGGATACTCGTTCTTCGACGCAACAGCACCGCCCGAGAAAATATCTCCGTGTCCTTCGTGTATGGCAGGGGTAAAGGTAGACCTTTTACTGTTGTAAATATCAAATTTGGCAACGGCGACGTCGAGGTTTTCAGCCTTCGCAACCTCGTAAAGACGCGAAAGAAGATCGAGCTCGTAGAAATCGTCAGCATCGAGGAATATCGTATACTCACCGCGAACGCGCACAATTCCCTTGTTACGCGCAACGGAAGGACCTGCGTTATTCTCGGTGACTATTCTTACTCTCTCGTCAGCCTTCTGGTACTCCTTTACGATTTCTAGAGATCTGTCCGTCGAGCCGTCGTCTATACAGATAACCTCAATCTCGCGGAGCGTCTGGTCGAGCACGCTGTCCATCGCAGGACGAAGGTAATCGTATGCGTTGTAGATCGGCATTATTACCGATACCTTTATTTCACTACTATTCATAAAGACAAACCTTTTTCAATTTACTGTATCTATTTTACCACCATTTGTAAAAAATGTCAATAGCGGCAGTAGATTTATTGTCTTGTAATAATTGTTATGTCAGAATGATACGCACAAAAAAGGGGGCAGGAGCTCACGCTCTTGCCCCACTCTCTTTGTTAAATTATGCGTTTTCGCCCTCAAGTGCGAGAAGCTCTGCCTCGGGAGCTGCGTCCTCGGTGGAGTATACCATCTCCTCGTTATCCGAAACGCTGTAGGAAAGCATAGTTTCTTCCTCTGCCTTGCCTGCATCCTCAATTTCAACCGCGCGGTACTTGCCAAGGCCGGTACCTGCAGGTATGAGCTTACCGATGATGACGTTCTCCTTAAGTCCGAGAAGCTTATCCTGCTTGCCGTTGATGGCAGCCTCGGTAAGAACTCTGGTGGTCTCCTGGAAGGAAGCCGCAGAGAGGAAGGACTCGGTCATAAGAGCCGCCTTGGTAATACCGAGAAGGAGGGGTGCGCCCTCTGCACGGCGGAGAGTTACCTCACCTGCAGCAATACGCTCATCAATTTTCTCGTTAGCCTCACGGAACTCAATGATGTCAACCTTCGTGCCGACGAGAAGATCGGTGTCACCTGCATCCTCAATCTCGACCTTACGGGTCATCTGTCTGGTTATACACTCGACGTGCTTATCGTTGATTTCAACGTCCTCACCGCGGTACACCTTCTGTACCTCACGAATGATATAGTCGTAAACTGCGTCTATACCGCTCATATGAAGAACGTCCGCAGGGTTAAGGAAGCCCTCTGTAAGCTGCTGACCGCGGATTACGTCCTGACCGTCCTCGATGCAAAGGCGCATACCGAAGGGTATCTCGTATATTACTTCCTCTGCGGTAGGTCCGTTAGGTCCTACGGGATTCTGGATAATTACCTTGGAAAGCTTCTTATCCGACTGTATACGGGCAACACCCGAATACTCGGTTACTATTGCAGTCTTCTTGGGACGGCGAGCCTCGAAGAGCTCCTCGACTCTGGGAAGACCCTGAGTGATATCCGAACCCGCGACACCACCCGTGTGGAAGGTTCTCATCGTAAGCTGAGTACCGGGCTCACCGATAGACTGTGCCGCGATAACGCCGACAGCCTCGCCTATTGCAACGGGAGTGCCGTGTGCAAGGTCTGCACCGTAGCAGTGTACGCAGACGCCGCGCTTTGCAAGGCAGCGAAGAATGGTACGAACCTCAACCTGAGTGATGCCTGCTGCGATGATATCGTTAGCCATATCCTCGTTTATCATAGTGTTGGCAGGAACGACAAGCTCACCCGTCTCCTCGTTAACAACGTCGTTTACGGTGTATCTGCCAACAAGACGGTCGAAGAACTTCTCAACTACGGTCTGGCCGGAAACTATATCGGAAACTATGATACCCGACTTAGCTCCGCAGTCCTCCTCGCGAACTATAACGTCCTGCGAAACGTCAACAAGACGTCTGGTAAGGTAACCCGAGTCTGCGGTACGGAGTGCGGTATCGGAAAGCGACTTACGCGAGCCCTTTGCACCCATAAAGTACTCGAGCATCGTAAGACCCTCACGGAAGTTGGACTTAATGGGAATCTCTATCGTCTTACCGTTAGTAGCAAACATAAGTCCACGCATACCTGCAAGCTGTCTCATCTGCTT
>JAZOMD010000024.1:0-2705 GCA_045653745.1 Eubacteriales bacterium
AACCGAAAGTCCTGCATCTACGGTCTTGTGCGCTACTCTCCTTGCGTTCTCAACGTCGGTCTCGGGAACGTGTACGTCCGAGCCCCACTCTATTCCGTCCACACCCGAACGGGAGGCAAGCTCTATCACCGCGTCAACCGATAGCGAACGGAAGCTCACCGAGGTAAGTCCTGTTTTCATAATTCGTCCTTTCGTCGTAAGAGGGCTGCGCACAAAGGCTCACAGCGCTCCTTTGTAGTGTTTCATTGTATAAGCCCGTGTCACGGGCGGGGTTCTCTATATATGAATAGATTATAGCACCTGAGAACGTGAAAAGTCAAGAGAGTTTTTCATTTTTTGAAAATGGCTTTGTGAAAACTGTCCAAAAGAGCGAAGCATTTTTTGTACGGCATTTTTGTGACGGGGCGAATATTTACTTTTTATTCACATTAGCCCTTGATATTTATATTATTTTTATGTTAGAATGTGTGTGCTAAACGGAAGCGCGGCGGCAAGCCCGTCTTTAGAAAACAGCCATAGTTTTTTTATATGGCGCACCGAAAGCTTTTCGCCGGTGAGATGTTGCTTTTTGAATTATACGTGTGATATAATATGGTGAAAAGTTTAATTTGTGCAAGGTTAAGCTGAAAAAATGCAAGAAATCCTCCGTATTCGATGCTGTAATGGTATCATAGGCGGTTTTCCACGGCGAGCCCAAAGCAGCAGAGCGCACATCTTCCGAAACGACGAACAAAACATAAGGAGAAATTTATGAAGAAAACACTTTTGGCGATAGTTTCGCTTCTTTTCTGCCTGTCGGCACTTTTCGCTTGCGGCGAGAGTGAAGGCGGCGGTGGCGGAAACGGAAAGCCCGTAGCAGGCGCAATCTACGGAGAAGGAATGACGACTTACCTCGTAAGTGACATTCAGTATAACGATCTCGCGTACAGCTACGTCAACGATCTCTACAGCGCGCTTCTTATCCGCAACGACGGTGATACGATTTTCGTTCCCGGCAACGTTGAAAAAGGCGACAACGAAATCGTTATAGGAAGTACCTCAAGAGATATTTCCAAGAAGGCAGAGGAATACCTCGCTAAAAGAATCAAGCGCGAGGCAAGAAAGTCTACCGACGAGGATTACGCTATCGAGGACCTCGTAGGATACGCTATCTACTCCGACGGTTCTTCGGTTGCGGTGGTATGGACCGACTATCACGTTGCTTCCGTGGCACTTGAATACTTCACGAAGAACTATATTGAGATTTCCGACTCGCTCGCACTCGAGGACGGCTACGTAAAGAGCTCGGTATTCTCTCTTGACGGCTACCTCACCGAGCGCGGAAACAAGATTATCAACGACGCGTGGGCAGAATACGAAACCTACGCAGGCGCGGGTATCACGAACGCGATGAAGGAGCTCTACACTCTCTACACCCCCGAGATGGTAAGCTGGTATGCAAACCTCTACGATCCCGAAATCGGCGGCTGGTACTGGTCGAACTCCGGACGTGACAACGATGGCTTCCTTCCCTCCATCGAGGAGACCTACGAGGCTCTTATGTTTATAGAGAACTCCGGTATGGCGGAGATGTACGGCGGCAAGTGGGAGAATGCTATCCCCGGGTGGCTCAAGGATCAGATTGCAAACTTCATATACAATCTTCAGGACCCCGACGGCTTCTACTACCACCCCCAGTGGCCGAAGGAATACATAAACGCAAACGGCAAGCAGTCGCGTATCACCCGTGACAAGGGCTCGGCAAATAATGTCCTCAGCAGACTCGGTGTGAAGCCCAAGTATTCCGCGTACTCGGCCGACGCCAATCTTCCCGGCAGACTGAACTCAAGCAGCGTCGTAGCGGTATCCAAGGCGGTCTATGCCGCAGACGAGATGCTCTGGCAGTACGAGAGCGTGGAGAACTTCAGAGAATATCTCTCCGGTCTCGAGGCAGAGCTCACCAAAACCACGCAGTGGGCGACCAAGTTCTACTCCTGGGGTAACAACTTCCAGTCCACCACGAACTATTTCAAAAACGACCCCGAAATGCGCCAGATGCTTATCGATTTCTTCAATAAGTATCAGGACCCCACCACGGGAATGTGGATGCACCCGACCGAGTCGCTTGACGTTATGCCCACCAACGGTCTTCACAAGGTAGGCTCGGTATTCAATTCTATCGGTGCAAAAATCAATTATATCGACGAAATCGTCGAGACGGTATTCGAAATTCTCAGCTGGACGGTTGATGAGAAGCCTCACGACGGTTGTACCCAGATATACAACACCTGGTCCTGCCTTCCGTACGTCTACGCTAACATCAGAAATTGCGGCGACGGTACCACACCCGAGCGCGAGGCAAGATGCCAGGAAATAAAGGACAGAGTTTACGCCGAGGCTCCGAGGCTTATTAACATAACCTTCAATCAGGTTGCAGGCTTCCGTCTTGCCGACGGCTCGTTCACTCTCGCTCGCGGAGGCGGCTCTCACACAGCGCAGGGCTGTGACATCTCGGTTCCCGGAGTTCTCGAGGGTAACATAAACGGTACGGGCATTGCACACTTTGCTCTCATTAACCATATCGACAAGGCTCTGGAGCTTGAGAGATACTCGGTTCCCACCTTCACAGAGAAGGAGCGCGTTGACTTTATCGAAATTCTCGAAAATCTCACGCCCGTAATCAAGGTTGAGGCAGAGCTTGGCTCAGAGGTTGTTTTTGACTTCAC
>JAZOMD010000025.1:0-2702 GCA_045653745.1 Eubacteriales bacterium
ACTCTGATGACTAAGGAAACAGGTCTCGAGAAGGCAAGACTCGAGATAAACGAAATAGACAAGGAAATGGCAGAGCTTTTCGTCAGGAGAATGCGTGCGGCAGAGGAAATTCTCGCATATAAGAAGGAAAGAGGACTTTCCGTTCTTGACAAGAAACGCGAGGCAGAGGTTATCGAGAGAAACGCTGCGAGAGTTGAGGACCAGACGCTCCGAGAGTATTACGTGAGCTTCTTAAAGAACACTATGGCTATCTCTCGTAGCTATCAGGAGAGGCTGCTCTCGGGAATGACGGTTGCTTATTCGGGAACTGAAGGCGCGTTTGCGCACATTGCGGCAGAAAAGCTCTTCCCTACTGCAAGGAAGGCGGCGTATCCCGATTTTGCCTCGGCGTACCGTGCGGTGGAGACGGGTGAGTGCGAGCTGTGCGTTCTCCCTATCGAGAACTCCTCTAACGGCGAGGTTGGTCAGGTAACCGACCTTATGTTCTCGGGTACGCTTTACGTAAACGGAATACTCGAGCTTCCGATAACCCACGACCTGCTCGGCATTAAGGGTGCGTCTCTTTCGGACGTTTGCGAGGTGGTAAGCCACTCGCAGGCACTCGGACAGTGCCGTGCGTATATAAAGAAGCACGGCTTTTCGGAGACCGAATACGCAAATACGGCTCTCGCGGCAAAGCACGTTGCAGAGCTTTCGGACAAGAGCGTTGCGGCTATTGCGAGCGCAGAGGCGGCAGACATCTTCGGCCTTACGGTGCTCGACCACGATATAAACGAGACAAAGACCAACACGACGAGATTTGCGGTATTTTCGAGAATTCCCAACAAGCGCGTTAAGGGCGAGACGGGCGTTCACTCCATACTTATGTTCACCGTACGCAACGAGGCAGGAGCACTCGCAAAGGCTATCGACGTTATAGGTAGGTACGGCTTCAATATGCGTACTCTCAGAAGCCGCCCGATGAAGGAGCTCCTTTGGGAGTATTACTTCTACATTGAGGCAGAGGGCAATGTGCAGACCGAGGACGGACTCACTATGATGGAAGCTCTCGGAGAATTCTGCGACAGACTCAAATTCGCAGGAACATACATCAAATTGTAAGGAAATGTAATGAATACTTTACATATAAACCTCGGGGAGCGCGGCTACGATATACAAATCGGGCACGGACTTCTCGGGTGTGCAAACGAATTCTGGAACCTTAAAAGAAAGGTTTTCATAGTCACCGACACGGGAGTGCCGAGCGAATACGCGAAGACGCTCGCAACTCTTGCAGACGAGGCAAAAATAGTAACGGTTCCCGAGGGCGAGGGCTCAAAGAGCCTTGAAACCTTCTCGCACCTTATGGGGGAGATGATATCCTTCGGGCTCACGCGCACCGACTGCGCAGTTGCCGTTGGCGGCGGTGTCGTCGGCGACCTTACAGGCTTCCTTGCCGCCTCGTATATGCGCGGAATAGATTTTTATAACGCACCGACAACCCTTCTCTCGCAGGTCGATTCCTCAATTGGCGGAAAGACGGCCTTAAATGCAGGGGGTGTCAAAAATATAGTGGGGGCGTTCTATCAGCCGAAGGGCGTTATCGTTGACCTCGATACGCTAAAAACCCTGCCACAGCGCCAGCTCTCAAACGGACTTGCAGAGGCGGTGAAGATGTCGCTCACCTCTGACGCGGAGCTGTTTTCGCTTTTTGAGAAAACCACTCTCGAAGAGCTCGACCTTCTGACGGTGGTTACGCGCTCTCTTATGATAAAAAAGCGCGTAGTCGAGGAAGACGAGCGCGAGACGGGGCTTCGCAAGATTCTCAACTTCGGGCACACTCTCGGCCACGCGGTAGAGGCAAAAGAGGAAATGCACGGTATTTATCACGGCGAGTGCGTTGCTATCGGTATGACGGCTGTGTGCGCGCCTAGGGTAAGAGAGAGGCTTCTGCCCGTTCTCCGCGCGCTTTCGCTCCCCACCGTATACGAGGGAGATTTAGACGCGGCGCTTTCCTATATAAAGCACGACAAGAAGTGCGAGGGACGGAAGATTTCCGTCGTGCTCTGTAACGAGGTTGGCAGCTTCGTTATAGAAAAAATGAGCACCGACGAGTTTGCCTCTCTCGTTAAGACGGCACTTACGTAAAAATAAAATTTCTACTGCCGAAGATAGACTTTTCGGGGGACTTGGAGGTTTTTATGAAAAACGTTTTCGGAAATAATATTACCATCACCCTTTTCGGAGAAAGCCACGGTGACTTCGTGGGCGCGGTGCTCGACGGGGTATCTCCCGGTGTGAGGGTTGACAGAGAATATATAAACGCTATGCTCGCGCAGAGAAGACCGAAGGGCAAAATTTCAACCGCGAGGGTTGAGCGCGACGAGTATACGATAGCCTCGGGCGTTTACGAGGGCTACACTACCGGCACTCCGATAGCTATACTTATCCCTAACGAGAATAAGAGAAGCTCTGACTATTCCGAGCTCCAAAAAACGCCTCGCCCGAGTCACGCCGATTATACTGCGGCTATGAAATATCACGGCTATGCCGACCCGCGCGGCGGCGGACACTTCTCGGGCAGAGTAACCGCTCCTCTCGTTGCGGCAGGGGCTATACTGCTTTCGGCGCTTGGGGATAAGGGCATATATATAGGCACGCACATAAGCGAGCTTCACGGCACAAAGGACAGGGGCTTTGAAAATATCCCCGAGGATATAAGG
>JAZOMD010000026.1:0-41855 GCA_045653745.1 Eubacteriales bacterium
CGATCACATTTACAAGGTTATTTCGATATGCTCCCCCTCCCTGCTTCACATATCCTACGTAATGCAAATAGACGGAAATATGGGAAGTGCTGCGGCTATATCCGAAATGCTTCTTTCCTGCGACGAGGATAAGATTATGCTTCTCCCTGCCCTTCACAAGGGCGTGATCCCCAGCGGCTCGTTCCGTGGTCTGCGCGCAAGGGGTGGATTTGCTATCGACCTCGAGTGGAAGGACGGAAAGCCCGTATCCGCTACCGTTACCTCTCTTGCAGGCAACGACTGTATGATTAAGGCTCCCGGACTTGTCGGTGTAAGCACCGAATTCACAAGAGAGGGCGACTATATCAGATTTAAAACCGAAAAGGGCGAAAAGTACGAGCTTACTTTTAGTGCCTAATCTACGAAAAGGACGGATTTTTCCGTCCTTTTGTATTTAGCGATTGACATTATGCCTCGCACCGTGTTATAATTACTACATCATTACTTAGGTGGAAATCAAAATGGAACTTATGCTTATAACAGCCGCAGGCGTCGGCGGTGCTACCGTTTTCGGTGCCGCGCTCGGCTTCCTTATGAAAAATATATCGCACAAATTCTCGGACATCGTTCTCTCCTTTGCCGCAGGCGTTATGCTCGCGGCGGCGGTGCTCGGACTTGTAATTCCCTCTATTGAATTCGGCGGAAAATATGGAATTATAATTACGGTCATCGGCATTTTCGTCGGTGCGCTCTCGTTAAACCTCATAGACAAGCTCGTGCCTCATTTGCATAAGATGTCGGGCGTGGACCTCGAATCGCATCACAACGCGGATATAAACAAGGTTCTCCTTTTTGTTACCGCAATAGCAATACACAATCTCCCCGAGGGCATCGCCGCAGGCGTAAGCTTCGGCTCGGGCGACAACGTGCAGGCGCTCATAATCGCGGGCGGTATAGCGCTCCAGAATATCCCCGAGGGTATGGTAATAATCGGCCCTATGCTCGCGGCAGGCGTTTCTAAAAAAAGAACCCTGATTATCGCGCTGCTTACAGGTCTTGTAGAGGTTGTCGGAACGATGGTAGGTTATTTCGCCGTAACGGTTTCCGCGGTTATCCTTCCCTTTGCGCTCGCATTCGCAGGCGGTACTATGCTCTACGTAATAAGCGACGAGATGATTCCCGAGACACACGCGCACGGCAGTCAGCGCGGCGCAACCTACGCCCTGCTCGTCGGTTTCTGCCTTATGCTGGTCACCGACGTTATCTTTGCATAATGAAAGAGCCAAACGCTTTATATCGGCGTTTGGCTCTTTTGTTTTTATTTTACTCAAAAAAACACGTCTTTTGCTTTCTGCTTAATTTCCTGAGAAGCAACAAAAGGAATTCTCGTGGTGTAACCGTTCTTTGCGGCAACGATTTTCTTGGTAGGCCAAGCGAAAACGTCCTTATTCCACTCGTTGACGGTATCGTTATAGAGCTCTCTTGCTGCGGTGATCTCTCTCTGTAAATACATATTCTGCTGCATAGCATCTGCAATTTCTCTGTGCGCTGCGAGATTGGGATAATTCTCAACGGCAATATTTATATTTCTAGAAAGGTTATCAACCTGTCCGCTGAGCTCGTTACGCGCAGCCTCGGAATCTCCTGCGTTGCCTGAGCGATATCTTGCAATGTTCTCAAAAGTGCTCTTATCAAGGTCGATAGCCTTGTCAAGAAGACGCGCACAGTTCTGAAGCACGATAACGCGCTGCTCGAGATAGTTGTCAATCTGAGAAGCGTTTCTCTGGATTTTCTGCTGAAGCTGGTCAAAATGCTTCTGCGCGCTGATTTTCATAAAGAGGAAAACAACGCCGGGGATTATACCGCATACCCAAAGAAAAATCTCAAAAATCTTCGAGCCAACGCCCACCTCCGCAGGAAGCTTCTTCACAATAACGTTTGTGTCAAGTCCTTCTTCTCTGATTTCGGGGTTCAATTCATCTAACTGATTTGCCATTTTTCATTCTCCTAAATATGTTTTATTTCATTTAAAAATGCAAAGATTATTGCGCCTAGCAATAACATTTCTGTTTTCGGCAAGCTCCGATGCCGCAACGAAGAAATCGTTTGCCGCCTCTAAGGGTATGTAATCATCCCACGGAACCGCAACGTTGTGCCAACGCCCGTCACCGCCGAGAACAGGAACAAAATCCACGCGCGAAATAATGTCGTAAGAATACGCGCTGACACGAATTTCGTCAATATCGTTCTCGGAATTTATAAAGGACGTTTTTAAAATCGCAGGCGTCTTTGTACGAAGGTGCACCGTATGCTCCGCACCGAGCATATTTGAAAGTGCCTCGCATTCTTTGTACGAATATTTCTGCGAACAGTCCGAGATAGGCTTCAAGGAATGCACGGGTCTTTCCTGATATATCGGAATAGCCCAAAGCGGTGCAAAATCAAAGTAAACTGCCTTGAAATAATTGCGGTTTTTCTCTATAAAGCTCTCTTTTACAGCATCAAAGGAATATGAAACGTACGCCGAGGGGAGAAGGGTTATCGCGCGCCCCTGACTATGTTGAGTTACAATCTTGTTGGTCTTATTTTTCTTGATAAAATGGAAGTCGTCGCCGTAACCTGACTGAGATCGAATCAAATCAACGATATTCGTCTGCGCCAGCGGAGTAAAGAGCGTTCTGAACTGAATCTCGTTGGTTCTGTCAAGAGCATCGAAAAGGACCTCGAAATCAGAATTGGACATACTCACGAAGTCTTTGTTCTGACTTATAGCCTCATCGGTCATCTTCTTGAGCTTCTTCTCGCCCTTCTTTACGTAACGCTCTATGTCTTTTTCGCTTTTTCTTTCAAGATTAGTGGCATCTCGCGTAAACGACAGCTCGGGACCGCCCTGCGCACAATAGTTCAAAAGAACCTGCGTGCTGAACTGAGGCTTCGGCTTTGCTACCGTTGCGTGCAGAGTTTCACTTCTCGTTCTCGTATGTCTTTTACCGTCGCTGCCGCGATAGCTCTCCGTCCAGCGTATCGTTTTATATCCGTGATAGACCGCCGTACCCATTTTGTGAATCAGCTTATTTTCAAACAGAAACGGGTTTTCGTTATATTGCCCCGCCAAAACGTCGAGCGTCGACTCCTCTGCGTTGCTATGGTCGTTAAAATCATAGTTATCAATCATATTTTCTTCTTGCTCCACTGTAAAACAAGGAGCAAAGGAAAGCATCGGAATCGTGGATTCTATTATCTTCAAAGCATCACGATCGGTGAAAAGGCTGTTCAGTGGCTCCATCTGTCTGTACGCGAGTGCAAGGAGCTCCTCTGCTTTGCTTTCAGCCTCGGAAGCTTCGCTTCTCAACGATCTTATTTTGGGAGTGATTTTGAGAATCACAAGAGGAATAAGCACGAGAGTTATGATACAAATCACCCTTAAGAATCTTCTGAAATTGAGCTTCTTTCTGATTTTTGAAAGATTTTCTTTGAGAGTATTCAGTTCTTTTACAGTCTTCCTGTTTTCCTCTATGTCTACATTCGACTTCTGTATTAGTTCTTCAAGATATTTTTCAGTATTATCCGAGTGAAGATTTTTGAATTTGCCGTCAAATTCTTCTAATGGGTTATATATCATCGAATTCATTTTCTCCACCTCCCCATTTACATTATACTACACTTTTCGTAAAAAGTAAAGTGTTGTCGCAATTTTCACGGAAGTTACGGCGTCATTTCGGTTACAGGTATGAAGTTTTTTCGACTTGCGTTTTTAGGCCTCATTTTTTTGACATCTTTTTGACTTCTTTTTGACATCTTTTTGACATCAAAAATGACACAAAAAGCACAAAAACGAGCAAAAGAAGAACAATGTTAAAAAACAAAAAAACGGACACCCTCGTGTGGTATAGGCATATTCGCTGAAGCGAAGATATTCTCCCGTTGTGCTAAAAACGTAGGGTGGACACAAGGCCTGACCGTTAAAATTTATATTCGCTAAAGCGAATATACGCTCGCTTTCAGCTTACGAGCGAGCTCGACGCTGATACGCGGTGTATGCGAACCCTAGCACCTCGCGGTGCAGGGTGAGAATCCTCTACCGTTGTACTAAACAAAAACGGACACCCTCGTGTGGTGTCCGTTTTTCTTTGGCGCAGAGGGAGGGATTCGAACCCTCGTGTGGTGTTATCCACAAACTGATTTCGAGTCAGCCCCGTTATGACCGCTTCGATACCTCTGCAAAAATATGATGCAACAGCGTGCATCATATTTTTGCAGAGATCTGTGAGAAGTGGCTCAACGAGCTTGCTCGTTGAGTGCGCTTCGTATATCCCACCCGAAGACCGACAAGCTCGCTTGTCAGGCGCAGGGGGCGGATATATTCACCAAAGGTGAAATACCTCTCTGTGACGCATACTGTATACATTTTTAAATCACGGAATTTCGACAGAAAAGCATCTGTCGATCGCCCCGAAACGCGAGCTCGAAATCATGAAAACGCAATCAAGCCTATTGATTATAACACATTCATCTCAAAAAATCAATAGGTTTTGAAGAAATATTTTATTTTCGGAATTTTTTTCGTCTCTGCCAAAATTCGCCTCTATATGCTTCGGGCATAATGTTATAATAAGCGTGTTATTATGACGAGGAGGCATTATTGTATGAAAATTGCGGCGACGTACAAAGCCGGAGAGATATTCGAAAGCTTTTCCGAGACGAAAGAATTCAAGATTTATAAAACATCGAAAGAAAAAATTATATCCTGCGACGTGATCAGCACAAATGGCAGGGCTGCTGATGAGCTTGTAGAATTTCTCGATTCCCTAGGGGTTAATCTTCTTCTCTGCCACGGGATAAGCGACACTGTAAAGGCATCTCTTGAAAAAAGAGGGATACCTGCACTCACAGGGCTCAGCGGAAACTGCGATGCGATAATATCCTCGCTCCTCGCTGATAACGGACGATTAAATCCATTATGGTAAAAGACAGGGCGGTTTGCTTTCGGCAAGCCGCCTATTTATATTATTTTAAAATTTTATAAATTTTGAGAAAACATATAGATTTTTTCGTCGGGGTATGGTATAATAGTATGAATTGATATACACATTCACCGCATAGAAAGGTAAAACCAAGAAAATGTCCGAAAATATAGATATTTACGAAGAAGCAACACTGCCGCTTATTCCTCTGCGCGGAGTGGTCGGCTTCCCCGGTGTTCAGCTTAATATAGAGATAATACGCACTTCATCTCTGAAGGCGTTTACAGCCGGTGCCACGATGCACAACGCAAGAGTTATTCTGGTTACGCAAAAGGATATCGCAGTCGATGATCCGAAGCCCGAGGACCTTTACAAGATAGGCGTAGTAGCGGAAATCAAGCACGTTGTCAAAAATCCTCACGGAAATCTCTCGGTAGTATTCGAGGGACTTGCCCGCGCTAAGGTAACCGAAATAAAGGAAGAATCCGGATTTCTGCTTGCAACGGCTATTGCAAAGAAGGACGCCAAGAATTTCAAATCGACCTCGCAGTGCGACGCGATGATTTACGAGGTAAAGCAGATACTTGAAAAGCTCAAGAATCTGCACCCACAATTCGACGAGGATATGAGAATTGCCGCAGAGGCTATCACTTCCCCTGCGTATTTTGCAGATTTCGTTGCATCGAGCGCTCTTATCGATTATAAAAACAAGCAATCCGTTCTCGAGGCGCTCACCGTAAGAAACAGACTCGAGAAGCTGCTTGTCGCTCTTGAGGAGGAGTTTATGCTCCTTGAATGCGAGCACGATATTCAGAAGCAGGTGCGCGAGAAGATAGACAAAAATCAAAAGGATTACTTCCTCCGCGAGCAGATAAAGGCAATACAGTCCGAGCTCGGCGAGTACGAGGAAGACGACGAAATCAAGGAGTACGAGGATAAAATCGCGGCGGCAAATCTCCCCGAGGATATCCGCGAAAAGCTCTACAAGGAGGTCTCTAAGCTTGCAAAGACTCCCTTCGGCGCTGCCGAGGGAAGCGTTATTCGCGCATATCTTGACACCTGCCTTGAATATCCCTTCGGAATCCGTTCAAACGACGTGGTAAGCGTTGAGGAAGCGCGCAAAATTCTCAACGAGGACCACGACGGTCTTAACAAGGTTAAGGAGCGTATTCTCGAGTTCGTTGCAGTAAAGCAGTTTGCTCAGGACTTAAAGAATCAGATTATATGTCTCGTTGGCCCTCCCGGTGTTGGTAAAACCTCGGTTGCGGCTTCCATAGCACGCGCACTCGGCAGAAAGTACGCGCGCGTTTCCCTCGGCGGTATGCACGACGTGGCGGAGATAAGAGGTGACAGAAAGACATACGTCGGCGCGATGCCCGGCAGAATAGTGGCCGCGCTGATAAACGCAAAGGCGGAAAACCCCGTTATAGTTCTCGACGAGATTGATAAAATGTCGAGCAACTTCAGGGGCGACCCGACCTCGGCACTGCTCGAGGTTCTTGACCCGGAGCAAAACAAATCCTTCCGCGATAACTTCATGGAGATACCCGTAGACCTCTCCGACACGCTTTTCATAGCTACTGCTAACAGCTACGAGGGAATCCCTGCTCCGCTTCTTGACAGAATGGAGATAATAGAGCTTTCGACCTACACCGACACAGAGAAGCTCAGCATAGCTAAAAATCATCTCGTTCCAAAGCAGATGAAGCGCAACGGCGTGAACTCGCGTATGTTCAGAATCACCGACGAGGGAATTCTCGCTCTTATAAAGGGCTATACTCGCGAGGCCGGCGTACGTAATCTGGAGAGAGAAATCGCATCTCTTGTCAGAAAGAGCGCGAAGAAAATCGCCGAGGGCGAGGCGAAATCAGTACGCATTACGGGAAAGAATCTGTCCGACTATCTCGGAAAGGTGAAGATTTTGCCCGAAAAACTCGAGGCAGAAAATCCCGTAGGAGTTGTAAACGGACTTGCCTACACTCAAACCGGCGGCGACTTACTTAAGGTTGAGGTTGCCGTAATGCAGGGCACCGGCAAGATCGAGCTTACCGGCTCGCTCGGAGACGTAATGAAGGAATCGGCAAAGATAGCTCATTCATTCGTGCGCACGGTTGCGGAAAAATACGGAATAAACCCCGATTTCTATAAGGACAAGGACGTTCACATACATTTCCCCGAGGGAGCTGTGCCCAAGGACGGCCCGTCTGCAGGTGTAACTATGGTCACTGCAATAATCAGCGCACTCGCAAATATTCCCGTTCGCAGAAACGTTGCGATGACTGGAGAGGTAACTCTGCGCGGTCAGGTGCTTCCGATAGGCGGTCTTAAGGAAAAGACTCTTGCGGCATACCGTGCCGGAGTAACGACGGTGCTTATCCCCGAGGAAAATATGCGCGATCTCGACGATATAGACGCAGAGGCAAGAGAGCATCTTGAGTTCATTCCCTGTGACAACGTGGCGAAGGTTCTTTCGGTTGCTCTTGCTAAATAAAGCGTACAGAGGTTAAAATGAAGATAAATCAAAATAATGCGTCCCTTGCACTTACCGCAGGAAGGCGCGAGCAATTTCCAAGAGACCCAAAGCCCGAGATTGCACTCTCGGGGCGCTCTAACGTCGGAAAGAGCTCTCTTATAAACACCCTGCTCGGAAGAAAGAGTCTTGCAAGAGTCTCCTCTGCGCCGGGTAAAACTATCACTATAAACTATTACGACGTTGACGGAAAGCTCTATTTGGTGGATCTTCCCGGCTACGGATACGCGAAGCGCTCTATGGACTCAAAGCGCTCATGGAGCTCTCTGACCGAGGACTTTTTTATAAAGAATCCGTCCTCGGACGCGCTGAGGCTCGTAATACAGCTTATAGACATAAGAACGGGACCTACCGACGACGACATTCTTATGATAAATATGATGATTGATCGCGGTATCCCCTTCACGGTCGTGGCAACGAAAACCGACAAGCTTTCAAAGACTGCTCTGCTTGCACGCCTTGATGAGCTTCATCGGGAATATTTTGACGGAACGGGGATAGAGATACTTCCCTTCTCCTCTGTCACGCGCGACGGCAAGGACGAGCTCTGGAGAAAAATACTGGAAACGGTATAGGCATAGAGACGAAATTTGCCTTACCATAGCAAAGGAGCTACTTATGGATATTCCTTATCTTTTACTGTCAGCACTCGCGGTGCTTGTAGTTCTGACGGTACACGAATACGCGCACGGTCTTGCGGCAAGCAAGCTCGGCGATAACACCGCGCAAGCCTTTGGCAGACTGACGCTTAACCCGATTAAGCATATAGATCCGCTCGGCGCGCTCTGTATGATTTTATTTCACGTCGGCTGGGCAAAGCCCGTACCGATAAACCCAAGGAATTTCAAGAACCCGAAGAGGGATATGGCGCTTACGGCGCTTGCAGGTCCGCTTACGAATATTATTATGGCTTTTGTATCCGCGCTCGCATGCACGGTTATATACGGAATATTCAAGGACGTTGCATTCGAGAACGAGTTTCTTTTCAACCTCGTAAAAAACACGCTCATCTTTTTCTTGATTTTCCATCAGATAAACATAGGTATAGCTCTATTCAACCTCATCCCTATACCGCCGCTTGACGGTTCAAGAATTTTGAACGCCGTTCTGCCATACAAGGCTTATTTTGCCATAATGAAGCACGAAAGAAAGATATACTTCGGCTTTTTATTCTGGCTTCTCCTCGGTGATTACGCCGCAATGGGAATACGCTCCATACCGATAGTCGCTTCGACTCCGTGGCTTTATTCTCTTGTGGGCATTCTCTCACTTCCCGACATTCTCGGCGTTGCAATAGAGTTTATATCCTCGCTTATGATAAAATTCTGGTGTCTGTTTCCCTTCCTCAGCTGGTTTTGATACCTGCTTTCCAAGCTTTTAACCACTACGTCTCCGAAAGGATCTTACTATGATTGAACAGTTGACCTACCGCCTCGACCTCTTTGAGGGACCGCTGGACTTATTGTTAACTCTTATAAGCAAAAACAAGGTCAGTATCACCGATATTCCTATTGCTATGATATGTGACCAGTACGTTGCTTATATCGAGGAAGCTCAGCGTATGGACCCCGATATAGCAAGCGAGTTCATCGTCATGGCGAGCGAGCTTATGCTAATAAAGAGCCGAATGATTCTGCCTCACGAGGAGGGCACGGAGAACGACCCGAGAAAGGAAATCCAGGACGCGCTTCTCCTTTATCAGCAGGCAAAGCTTGCCGCAAAAGAAATGCGCCCACTATATGAAGAATATTCCGGCAGATTTGTAAAAGGCACAGACGAAATTCCGCCGGAAAAGGGACTGCCGTTAAACCTCGATTCCGAACTGCTTATGAAAGCACTCGGATCGGTTATGAGGAGAATGAAGGTTGCTCAGAGTGCACGCACGCCTGTTGAGCTCGTTAATCCTCTTATAAAGCACAAGGTTGTTTCGGTTGAGGAAAAAATCGAGGAAATCTGTCTGCTTTTGGAAGATCGCGACGAGGCCTCGCTCTTCTTCTTGCTCAAAGATGCCGATTCGAGAGCAGAGCTTGTAGCAAGATTTATGGGAGTTCTTGAGCTTGTAAAAATAGGAAGAATTCATATCACTACGATAAGAGTTATCGAGGACGTTATCGAATACGAGGAGCGCGGACTTGAAATGATGTTCAAGCTCAACCCCGACTATATTCCGCCAGAAACCAACGAGAGCGAGTTTGATAATACACCTACGACGAATGAAGACAGCGAAAACGGAGATAATAGTAATGACTGAAGAAATCAAAGATACACAGACAACCGACTCCGTACCGAGTGAGCCGGAAAGAGAAATAGTGCTCGAGGAGGCAATTGAAGCAATTCTTTTTGCTGCAGGCCACCCCATCACTTACGCTACGCTTGCACGAGTGTTCGAGTCCACGCCTATGAAAATTAAGGAGCGCGTGATAGAATATTCTCTCAAATACAACAACTCCGATATCCCGAGAGGAGTAATTCTTCTCACCTACGGGGATTCCTGCCAGCTCTGCACTAAAAAGTATTATTTGCAGGAGATAAGAGATGCTCTCGGAATAAGAAAGAGCGGAACGCTTTCCACTTCGTCGATGGAAGCGCTCGCTATCGTTGCCTATAACCAACCCGTAACAAGGTCCTTTGTAGATACCCTTCGCCGCGCAGATTCGTCTTACGCAATGAACAATCTTATTGACAGAGGCCTTATAGAGTCAAAGGGACGTCTTGACGTTCCCGGCAGACCTATGCTTTACGGCACTACTTCCGACTTCCTGCGTGCCTTCGGTCTCAGGGACCTCGACTCACTTCCTACAACCACCGAGGAAATCAAGGAAATGTTCGAGGGTGCAAAAACGCCCGAGAATTCCTCTGACCCCGATCAGGTTTCCTTTGATTTTGAAGAAGGAAATACCGCTTCCACCGCGGCCGAAGCCGCTACCGAATCAGCTTCCGAAGCCGCATCTGACAGCGCTTTGGCAGAAGAACACTACGACGACCCCTCGGCAGAAGACTACGTTGTAGAAGACGATACATAAAAAAACGGGACAAGCAGGGTTGCCCCGATAGCGAGGGCGCAATGTCCGTTTTTCTGATTATATTATGTATCGTTTCCCTCATTTTGCTAATACTAACCGAAAAGGTTTTCGTCATAATAAAGCAGGACGACTGCTTTTCAATTGAAGTCCATTTCGTGTTTATCGCTCTTGTTTTCCGTAGGAAGAACGGCAAGAGTGGCGCTTCCCCGCCCGACGGATTTTACCGTGTGTTAATTGGGCGCATAAAAAGGCTCCTTAAAAAATCCGATCTGACCGTAGATTATTTCACTCCAAAATGCTCGTCAGGTGACGTCGGGCTGCAAAGCTTATTCTACCCATTCGGATCTTATTTTTTGACCTGCACTCTCTCGGTTATCGCCTCGGATTATGCCCGTCGGGTAAAAATAAGCGAGGGGTGTATGGAATCCTTTTTTGATAAAAGCGACTCTTTCAAATTCAGAATTTCTCTGCAATCTCGCTTATACTACATCGTTTATTCATTGATACCGTTGCTTTTCAAGCTATTCTCAACGAAAAGGAAAAGTAAGAGGGCTAAAAATGTCTGAAACGAAAATGAGCGATATCATTCGCGCTTCAATTGAAGGAATCAAAAGTGTCTCCGACCTTAACACGGTAATCGGCGGAGCTATACACACGCCGAGCGGAGTTACGGTTATACCTATATCGAAGGTGACTATGGGCGTTGCCACGGGCGGTGTAGACTACAATACAAAAAGGCTGTCCTATCCGCAAAACTTCGGAGGTGGCGGCGGCTCCGCGCTCTCCGTTACCCCCGTCGCATTTTTGACCGTTGACCGAGATTCGGTGGTCAACGTTATAAATCTTAACTCCGAATCAAATACAGGAAAAATTACAGAGCTCATATCGAACGCTCCCGGTATTATAGAAAAAATCAAATCGCTTCTGTCATAAATCATCGGAATATTCCGCCAAAATCTACACAAGATAAGAAAAAAGGCGGTGCTTTATGTTCAGAAAAAATACCGGATTATATATAACGATAATATTTATTGCTCTGCTCGCTTTCTCATTTCTTACCGTATACGCGGCATCTGCCACGAAAAAGCAGTTAAGCGCTTCTCAAATCAGCGCACGCGCTGCAGCTTTATACGAACCCGAGACGGGAACGTTTTTGTTCGAAAAGAATTCAGGCAATCGTCTCCCTATGGCGAGCACAACCAAGATTATGACAGCTCTCGTCGCGCTTGAAAACTCGTCTCTTGACGAGCTTGTGGCGGTAGACGACAGCGCAATAGGCGTAGAGGGCTCGTCTGCGTATTTGAGACAGGGCGACGTTTTGAGCATGGAAGAGCTGCTCTACGCGCTTATGCTCTCGAGTGCCAACGACGCAGCCGTTGCTATCGCTTGCCACGTGGGCGGAAGTATAGAGGGCTTCACCGCTCTTATGAATGAAAGAGCGCGCTCGCTCGGGCTTACGGATACGCATTTTGAAAATCCGCACGGACTTGACAGCGATGAACATTATACCACCGCGCGAGATCTTGCCCTTATCGCCGCCGAGGCATTGCGCTCGGATATTTTAAGAGAAATTTCTTCTACTTATAAAAAGAGCTTCATTACCGAGGAGCGCTCGCGCACCTATATAAATCACAACAAGCTCCTGCGCCTATACGACGGCGCTATTGGCTTAAAGACGGGTTACACCAAGCGGTGTGGCAGATGTCTGGTTGGCGCCGCCGAGCGTGACGGACTACGCTTTATCACCGTCACCCTTGATGCTCCGAGCGATTGGAACGATCACGCACTGATGCTTGATTACGGCTACGACACGCTCGAAAAAATAAGGCTTGCCGAGGTAGGAGAATACAGCTACGATTTAGGCGTTATCGGCTCGGATACCGAAAGGATAACGGTATCGAATAAGGACGAGCTTTTCTTTATAAATAAGAAGGGGCTCGGAGAAATAGAAAAAGAGGTAAGACTTCTTCCGTTTGCACAAGCGCCTATCGCCCAAGAGGACACACTCGGCGAGGTGATATTCACCCTTGACGGCTATGAGATCGGGCGAATAGGGTTATATTCAACCGAAACGGTTAAGTTAAAAGAAAAGAATTCGCTCTTTAAAAGAGTGAAAAGTATATTTGATAGATAAATTCAGTCTGCAAAGAGGTTATGCTATGGAAAAAACAAGACTTCAAAAATTTATCGCGGATGCGGGACTTATGTCCCGCAGAGCCGCCGAGGCGGAAATCGAGGCAGGAAAAATCTCGGTTAACGGCCACGTTGCAGCTCTCGGAACAAAGATAAATCCGCGCGAGGATATTGTTACCTACAAAGGAAAGAGAGTGGCATACAAAGCAAGGGAGCATATCTACATAATGATGAATAAGCCGAGAGGCTATCTCTCCTCCACCACCGACGACAGAGGCAGAAAATGCGTAACCGATCTTCTTGCAGGTGTCGAGGAGCGCGTTTACCCTGTCGGAAGACTGGATATGATCTCCGAGGGAATGCTCCTTCTGACAAACGACGGCGAGCTCAAGAACAGACTTACACACCCGAGCCACACCATACCGAAGATTTACAGAGTTAAGGTCGGGGGCAAGGTTGACGACGAGCAATACGGCATACTCACTTCACCTCTTGTGATAGACGGCTACAAAATCAAGCCCGTAGAGGTTAGCGTCGGCGAGAGTGACGAGAGTGGAACGGTTCTGAAGATGACCCTCTACGAGGGCAGAAACAGACAGATACGAAAGATGTGCGAGGCGGCCTCTCTTACGGTAAAAAGACTCTCGCGAGTTTCGATAGGCTCTCTTAAATTAGACGGTCTCCCCGTCGGAAAATGGAGATACCTTGATCCCTCCGAGGTGGAGTATCTCTACAAGGCAACGAAAGGAATATAAAATGTTTAAAATCACGCCTATACAAGAAAAAACGAGGCAGAAAGAGCTTTGCGACGCATTCGGGATAGAATACCGCGAGAGCTTTTTCGGATATATAATGTTCGATATCGACACCGAAGCCCTCCTTGGAATGTCTCAGTTTGAGATACGGGGCGAGTCGGGATACATAAGCGAGCTTGTCGCATATCCGGGCGTGGACGATAACGAGGCGATGTTTATTCTCGGACGCCAGACTATGAATTTTATCGACCTTTGCGGCGCGCATATTTGCTATGCACGCGAGGGTGCGGCAGATCCGAGAATGCTATCCGCTCTTGGATTTAAGGAAAAACGCGAAGACGCCTATTTCTCGGATATGACCGGTATGTTTGACGGTCACTGCGACGGACACGCAAAGAAAATCTAAGTTAAAGTCTATAAAAATACAGCTACTCTTAGCGGAATGGAATTTATTATGAAGAAAATAACAGCTCTTTTTCTTTGCCTGATTATTACTCTCCCCCTGCTCTTTTCTTGCGGCAAAGACCCAAAACCTGGTAATAAGATAGGCACTCTTTGCTACGACTATACTCTCTACAAAATCGTCGGAGAAGGAACGGACAATATACTAAGTCACAGAGGCGATACCGTAATAATTCACTTTTTTGGCACTTGGTGTGAAGACGGTGAAATAGAGACACTGGACCGTTTGGAAAACGAAGAACGCAATCTGACAGTCTTTGCAATACATACCTCGCACCAAAAGGAGGACGCAAAGGAGTTTATAGAAAACAATTATTCCGAAAGCGGCATAGTCTTTCTGTACGACTATCCCGTAAGCAAGCAGGAGGATAAATACTACACTATGCTCGGCGGCACAGACACCTACCCTTACACGCTCGTGCTTGACAAGGACGGAGTAATAAGCGCGATAAAAACCGGCTCGTTTACTTATTCCGAAATGAAGAATATGATAGACTGACAAAAAATAAGACGGCAACATAGCGTTGTGCCCTTAAGGACACAGCGCAGCGATATAAATCCCTCGAGGGATTTACGATATGTTTTGAACACCTCGCCACAGGCGAGATATTCAAAACTCGATATTTGCCTGCGTCAAGCGATATGTTTTAACATACTCGCCGCAAGGCGAGCTATGCTAAAACGAGGGATTTATATCATATCGCTACCGACCTTAAGGAAGGTAATATCGCATTGGAACAAAGCAACAATATATCGCGTTTGCGTAAGCAAACATATCGCCAACAAAATGTGCATTTGTGCCCACAAATGCAGTGCTTGTCAGGAAAAATATCAAAATTTAAAGAGGATAAAGGCTCCCTTTTACACAAGGGAGCCTTTATCAATTGCGTTTAAGTGTCTCACTCCAAATTGGAATTTACTTAATTTATCTTAGGTTCAATATAGTTCTTTAAGGCATATTGAATCAAATTGTCAATTTGTTCCACGGTCATTAACTGCCAATTATATATATCGCTACCATACATCACAACACGTTCATAAGAATTCGTTGCGTACAAATTTGATGCCTCGTGTACGGAAACATTGAAATAATACTGATCTGAAAATGCCGTTTTTTGAGCATCAAATGTAAGTGCTCTTCCGTTATCCAATGCCCTTGTCCACTTTGTTCCTTTTTTCTTGAACCCAAGCGGTTTAAGAGCACTAGCAAAGTGAGAGAGAAATTCTTTTTGTCTTTCCTTTTTTACAGCAAGAATCTCTTCCTTGGAGTGATTTTTATATTGCTCATGAAAATCCGAAATACTTGTTCTTGCGTTGGTTTCACTCTCTTCATCCCAAACAGAAATTATATTTCGAACTTGGCAATCATCTTTGTCAGAGCCATGATTTACAAACCATTCTTCATCGGCAGCCATGTATGCGGTAGAGGCAAATCCGTACAATATGGTAATGCAACCTTCTTCATCATCTTCAAAGTTAATAACAAAAGCTGTTTGTTCTGTTGATTGACGAAAAAAATGACCATCTTTTTGTTTGGCTTCCGAAAAACCATTTGAAAGCAGTATTTCGCTGTATTTTATATAGCGTTCGCTTTTTGGCAGATAAGTCATTTTTCTTTCCTCACTTTTTAATTTTCCATATACTTACATTCCTATTATAGCACAGAAACCGCAGAAAATCAATCTGCGGTTTCTGCTTTTTTCCATTGGTAGGCAAAACTGTCCTTTAGGGTACAACCCTATGTTGCCATTTTTTTACTTATCAAGTGTGTTGAAAATTTCGTTCCAGACGCTCTCGTCCTGCTCTGTCATTCTGTACCAGTCGTAAGATGCTACAAAGGAAGCTCTTTGCTCGCGAGTCTCGAGCTTCTTTTTCTTCGACATCTTTTTAAGATCCGAGAAGAATTTATCCTTATACTTCACGGCGTCTACGGTGTAATTCGGAGAGTGCGCCTTGTCTTCTACCGTCAGAATTCTTATATTCTGCTTATGAGAAAGTGCTTTCTTCAGGGGCAAAAGGTTTCTTTTATAGCTTACTATCTTATCGTCAACCGAATGAATGATAAGAACGGGTACGTCCGTCAGCTCCAGAGCCTTCACGGCAGCAGAGGCGGCATATTCAGGATTTTCAAGCGCCTCAAGCGAGGCAAGCTTTCCGCGCGAAAAGCGAAGGAAAAACGGCAAAACCTGCGTTTGTATGCTATCAAGAGCGATGAAGCCGGAAAGGGCAACCAGGTGCGACACCTCGGGATGATAGAGCGGCACGCACATCGTTGAAAATCCGCCCCAGCTATGACCGATAACCGATATTTTTTTATCGGGAAAATCCTTTTTCAGCATGCTTATGCAGGAATCCATATCGGCAACCGAGCCAAGAAATCCTCTGATTCCCTCGCCCTCAGACTCGGAGCAGCCCGTGCGGTCGTAGGAATACACGAGATAACCGTGCTTTGCGAGCATATCTATTTCACGCATATACGCTCGATGTCCCACGCCCATTCCGTGCTCAAAAAGAACTATTCTGTCGGTCTCGTGATTTTCATAGCTGTAAAAGTAGCCTGCAAGCCTATCTCCGCGCTTGGTCGTGAAAAAGTGCGCTTCCTTTCTTAAGCCCGGGAAATCCCGTGCGTCAAAATAAAATATAGTGCCGTTCTCGTCGCGGCGAGTGAAAAGAATTTGCCTGTATTTTTTCTCGATAAGAGACATTGATCAATCCTCCCTGCGCTCTGCAAGCTTATTACGATATGTATGATAAAACTCTTCGTATCTTCCTTCGTCGAGCGCATCGCGGATTTTCTGCATAAGTTCGTTATAGAAATAGAGGTTATGTAACACCGCGAGTCTCATTCCGAGAGCCTCACGCGCCTTGAAAAGGTGTCTTATATAAGAACGCGAATAATTCCTGCACGCAGGGCAAGAGCACTCGGTGGCTATGGGACGGGAATCCTCTGCGTATTTTTCGTTCAGGAGATTTATTTTACCCTCCCAGGTGAAAAGATTACCGTGCCTTGCGTTTCTGCTGGGCATAACGCAATCAAAGAAATCAACGCCGCGCCATACAGCTTCGACTATATTCTGGGGAGTACCCACACCCATCAGATATCTCGGCTTGTCCTCGGGCATATGCGGCTCTACGGTATCTATAATGTGATACATAGTCTCTGCGTCTTCACCGACGGCAAGTCCACCGATAGCGTATCCGTCACAGGGGACTTTCTTAATGGCCTCCATATTTTCAACACGCAGATCCTCGTACGTTCCGCCCTGATTGATTCCGAAAAGGAGCTGGTTCGGGTTTACAGTTCCCTCTTTTGCGTTGAGCCTATCCATTTCCTCGCGGCAACGGTAAAGCCAGCGTATCGTTCTCTCGTGCGACGCCTTGACGTAATTATAGGGTGCAGGATTCTCTACGCATTCGTCAAATGCCATAGCGATAGTTGAGCCGAGGTTCGACTGTATTCTCATAGACTCCTCAGGTCCCATAAAAATGCGCTTACCGTCCATATGCGAATTGAAGGCAACGCCTTCCTCGGTTATTTTGCGCAGCTTTGCAAGAGAAAATACCTGAAATCCTCCCGAATCCGTCAATACGGGTCTTTGCCAATTGAAAAATTTGTGTATGCCGCCCATTCGGCGTATCAGCTCGTCGCCCGGTCTTATATGAAGATGATAGGTGTTCGAGAGCTCAACCTGACAGTTAACCTCCTCGAGGTCACGGGTCGAAATACCGCCTTTAATTGCCGCAGACGTACCTACGTTCATAAAAACGGGGGTTTCTATAACTCCGTGAACCGTCTCAAAGCGAGCTCGGCGAGCCCTTCCTTCTTTTTTAAGTAAAGTGAATTTTGCCATATTTATGACTATACCTTTCGTATGTTAGGTCATTTGATTCTTTCAAACTGACGGTCAAGCTCGGATTTAGTGAGCCTGAAGGCTATAGGTCTGCCGTGGGGGCACACTATAACGTCGGGAAGCGAGAGCACTCGCTCGACCAGCCATCTGATTACGGCTTCGTCGTATTTTCTTCCGCCCTTTATTGCCGCCTTGCAGGCAACCTGATAGAGAGCCTTCTCACGCCTTATTCCGTCGGTTATTTCGGGATTTCCGCGCCCCTCGGCAAGCTCGTCCGTCATTTTTATGAAAAGAGCCTCGGCATCAGCAGCGCTTACGGCATCGGGAATAGCGGTTATATCGGCGCTCGACTCTCCGAGCGTAAACTCAAATCCCACCGCACGAAGCTCTTCCGAATACTCGCTTGCGGCAGAAAGCTCCACGGGCGTAAGAAGCGCCACGATAGGAAGCATAAGAGTCTGAGAAGCAACACCGATTGATTCCTCGCTCTGCTTTTTCAAGTCCTCAAATATTATACGCTCGTGTGCGGCGTGCTTATCAATTACGAGCATTGCCCCGTCGTATTCAATCAAAACGTAGCAATCAAACGCCTCTCCGATAAGCTTATATTCATGCTTTATAGGCTCGGGCATCGGCTCGTTTTTCTCCGCGGATAAAGGCGTGGGAACGTAATCGGCAGAGCGCTCGGCGGTTCTGTATTTATTCAGAATTTCAAGAGAGCTTTTCGGCGTTTCGCTGCTCACGGACGCCTCTTTTTGCTGACTGCGAAATCCGACAGAGCTCGCCACACGAAGGGGTGCATTGTACCTTGCATCGGAAAGCGTATCGCCGCGTTTTTCGGGAATACGCTGCTCGTAGCCCGTCTTTGCGCCCACAGAAGAAGGTGCTGACGGAATTCTCGAGGCCAGGGATATTTGCTCGCCCTTAGTATTTTCGCCTATCGGAACAAATGCACCGAGGGCGTTTGAAAAGCCCTTTTGCTTATGCTGTATAGACATATCGGGACGGTATTCATAATCCTCTACCGCGCGCTTTACAGTATAATAAACTGCCTCGAATACGGGTTGCTCGTTTGCGAACTTAACCTCAAGCTTCGCAGGGTGAACGTTCACGTCAACCGTGTGAGGATTCATCTCAAGGAAAAGTATTGCGACGGGAAAACACTCGGGAGCAATATAAGAGGTAAACGCCTTTTCTATCGCTGCCATCGCGGTGAGGCTCTTAACGTATCGTCCGTTTATAAAAACGTTCTCGAGGTTTCTGTTTTTCTTAACGTTATCGCTGCGTCCTACGTAACCGAAGACGCGTATGCCGTTAGCGACGCCTTCCGCCTTTATAAGCTTTTCGGAAAAATCCTTACCGTATATTGCATAAATGGTATTTAAAAGGTCTCCGTCACCGGGGGTGTTAAAGCGCTCGTTCCCGTCCACGAGAAGCTGAATGGATATATCGGGGCGAGAAAGCGCAACACGCTCAACGAGAGCGGCTACGTTCATCGCTTCTGTCGAATCCTTTTTAAGGAACTTACGTCTTGCAGGAACGTTGAAGAAAAGGTTCTCAACAACCACGGTTGTTCCGTCCGACGCGCCGACCTCGGATATATCGAGCACGCGACCGCCAGAGGAAGTAAGCATAGTGCCTATCTCGGCTTCCTTGGTTTTAGTAATTATCGTTACCTCCGAAACCGAGGATATCGCGGCAAGCGCCTCTCCGCGGAATCCAAGCGTTGCAATACCGTCAAGGTCGTCCCTTGTGCGTATTTTACTCGTCGCGTGGCGCTTCAAGGCAACGGGAAGATCTTCCTTTTCAATTCCCGATCCATCGTCGGTAACGCGAATAAGAGAGACTCCGCCGTGCTTAATCTCGGAAACTATTCTGGTAGCTCCCGAATCTATTGAGTTTTCTATAAGCTCCTTCAAAACCGAGGCAGGGCGCTCTACGACCTCGCCTGCGGCAATAAGGTTTGCTATTTCAAAATCAAGTACGTTTATTTTTCCCATATTTAATCCTTAAAAATTAGTCGGCAAGCATCTTTTTAAGCTCAAAAAGAAGATTCATTGCCTCAATAGGAGTCATGGTGTTTATATCCAATGCGCGTATTTTGTCAGCCGCCTCGGAATCCTTTGAAGCCACTATTCCAGAAAAGAGGTCAATGCTCTCCTCTCTTACGGGTGCCGCTTTTCTTTCCTTCGGCGCGGATTCTATCGAAGCAAGTATTTCCTTTGCTCTCTTTACGACCTCGCTCGGTATTCCTGCAAGCTTTGCAACCTCGATACCGTAGGAATCGTCGGTACCGCCCCTGACTATCTTACGAAGGAAAATTACCGAATCGGCACGCTTCTTTGCCGCGATATTGTAGTTCACGATAACGGGGAAAGCGTCCTCCATATCCGTAAGCTCGTGATAGTGAGTCGCAACAAGGGTCTTGGCACCGATTTTTTTCGAATAGGTATATTCGACTACCGCACGCGCAATAGACATTCCGTCGTAGGTGCTCGTACCTCTGCCGACCTCGTCGTAGATTATGAGAGAACGCTTGGTCGCATTCTTAAGTATGGCGGCGACCTCGTTCATCTCGAGCATAAACGTAGACTGTCCCGACGCAAGGTCGTCCGATGCGCCGACACGCGTGAACACCTTGTCCACTATGCCGAGTCTTGCCTCTCTTGCCGGAACGAACGAGCCTATCTGTGCCATTACGGTTATTATGGCAACCTGTCGCATATAGGTAGATTTACCAGCCATATTAGGACCGGTAATTATCATAACCTTGTTTGCCGAGGTGTCAAGTGTGGTATCGTTAGGAACGAAATAGGAATCCGTAACGAACTTCTCGACTACGGGGTGGCGGCCGTCCTTTATCATAATATCGGTTGAAATATCAACCTCGGGGCATACGTAGATATTTTTAGTCGCAACCCCTGCAAGCGAGCGGTACACGCCGTGCTCGGCTACCAAAGACGCGCTCTTTCTTATTCTGTCTCTGTTTTCGGCAATCAGAGCGCGAAGGCTGTCAAAAATCTCGTATTCAAGAGTCGCAAGCTTTTCATCAGCTCCGAAAATAGCCGTTTCCATTTCCTTGAGCTCCTGCGTTATGTATCTTTCGCTGTTCACGAGAGTCTGCTTACGCACGAAGCGGTCGGGAACCTGTTCGGTAAACGATTTTGAGACCTCTATATAATAGCCGAATATTTTATTGTAATCGACCTTGAGAGTCTTGATACCCGTAAGCTCCTTCTCTCTTTGCTCGATGGAAGCCATTATGTCCACACCGCCGTCCTTTATCGAACGGTAGTAATCTACGTCTGCATTAAAGCCTTCTCTTATCATTCCGCCTTCTCTTACGCTATACGGCGGATCGTCTACTATCGCCAGAGAGAGGGGCTCTGCAATGTCGGAAAGGGTGTCGAGCTCCCTTGCAATCACCGAAAGCGTGGGAGACGGAAATTTTCCTATCAGCTCCTTGAGCTCGGGAAGACGGCATATGCTAAGGTATATAGCTCTCAGGTCCTTGGCGTTGGCGGTACCGTATACAGCCTTGGCGGTAAGACGCTCGATATCAAGCACGGTATCGAGAATCTCACAGAGCAAATCACGCTCTCTGCGCATAGTGACCATATCAGATACTGCGAGTTGACGGTGAGAAATCGCAACAGGGTCTATCAGCGGACGTAAAAGCCAGGTGCGCAAGAGTCTTGCGCCCATCGCCGTACGGGTTTTATCAAGCACCCAAAGAAGCGAGCCGCGCTTTTCCTTGTTTCTCATAGATTCAACGAGCTCGAGATTCCTTCTCGTATTGAAATCCATCTCGAGATACTGACCTCTTGAATAGGTGCTTATCTCCTTTGCAAAGGGCACCTCGGTCTTCTGCGTTTCTTTGATATATTGAAGAAGTGCGCCGACCGCCATAACAAGCTCTGCCTCGGGAAGCTTTTTAGCCTCGTCGAGAAAAACGTCGTTTACAGTCTTGGTTGCTCTGTCGTATGAAAAAAGTCGGTTTGCGTTATCGGTGATAAGTGTGCCGAAGCGCTCATCGGCAAAATCTGCTATCGCTTCAAAATCCGCTCTCTTTCGGTTTACTATAAGCTCGGCAGGCTGATATGCGCCAAGCTCTCCTTTTACGAGGTTTTCAAGCTCATCACCCGACAAAAGCGTAGCAAAAACCTCTCCCGTGGTTATATCAGACACGGCGAGGCCTGCCGACTCTCCTGCGAGATAAAGCGACATAAGAAAGTTGTTTTTGCCCTCAGTCAGCACCGAGGAATCGGTGATGGTACCCGGCGTGACTACTCTTGTAACCTCACGCTTTACGAGACCGACTGCCGCCTTTGGGTCGCCTATCTGCTCACAGATAGCAACCTTTATTCCGCGTTCAACAAGCCTTGCAACGTACGTATCGGATTTATGAAAAGGCACTCCGCACATAGCCGCGCGTTTACCCTCTCCGCAATCACGGCTCGTAAGCGTAAGCTCGAGCTCCTTCGAGGCGAGCACTGCGTCCTCGAAAAAGCACTCGTAAAAGTCTCCGAGGCGGTACATCAGAATATAATCCTCGTACTGCTCCTTAACCTCGAGATATTGCTTCATCATCGGAGTGGCATTACTTAGTTCTTTTCTGTCGTTGATAATTATCTGAGCCATTTTTGGCTACCTCCGTCGGATTTAATGACAGCCTGAGCAGGTGGAGCAGTCGTGAGTGCACTTTGCGGGGCGCTCGCCCGTGATACAAAACTTTATTTCTGCGTTAACCTCTGCCATCAGAGCGTTCATAGCCTCCTGTGCGGCAGCAAACTTGATATAGCTCGGGTTCTTGCTTATCTCTCCGGTAAGCTCCTCTATTCTTGCTTTGAGATCGGCTATTGCGCGCGCATCTGCCTCGCTCGGATCCTTTGAGAACTCCTGTGCAAGAAGAAGTCTTTCTGTCTCGTATTCGCTCATTTTGGACTGGAGAGCCTCATCGGACTGGAACTCCTCCTTTGCAGCCTCGAGATTCTTAATCTCCTCGCTCTTTGCTATCTCATCGCCGAGCGCGTGTGCAAGTTCAATAATTTTAGTCATAATATTTTACCTCTCTTCTGCGGTGCCTGTCAGTATATAAGGACCGCATTTTTCAATTTTAACATTTATAAATTTGCCTATTTCGGCATTCTTTGCCGAGAACTGAACGAGCTTACCCGTGTCGGTTCTGCCCTTGTATATAATCTTTCCGTCCTTTTCATACGCATCGTCAAGAAGGACTCGCAGAGTTCTTCCAAGATATGGAGCGTTGCACTGCTCTGAAATCTCGTCCTGGATTTCGAGAACGCGCGAGATTCTCTCGCTCTTAACAGATTGCTCTATCTGATTTTCCATCCTTGCGGCGCGAGTGCCTTCTCTTGGCGAGTAGATAAAGGCGTATATCATATCAAATCCGACCTTTTTCTGCATCTCGAGAGTTAGAAGGAAGTCCTCCTCGCTCTCCCCCGGGAATCCCACTATAATATCCGTGGAAATCGCAATGCCCGGAACTGCGCGGCGCAGCTTCTCTACGATATCAAGGTATCTTTTACTGTCGTAGGTTCTGTTCATCGCCTTCAAAACAGCATCGCTTCCCGACTGCATAGGCAGGTGAAAATACGGAGCGATTTTTGGTGAATACTTCCCCATAGCTTCAATGAGCTCGACAGAGGTATCCTTCGGGTGGCTGGTCATAAATCTGATTATGAAATCTCCCTCTATCTCTGCAATTGCCGATATAAGCTCGGCAAAGCTCATATCCGAGCGGTAGGAGTTGACGTTTTGTCCAAGCAGGGTTATTTCCTTTACCCCACCTGCTACGAGCTCGCGGCATTCCGCGATTATATCTGCACTGCTCCTGCTGCGTTCTCTGCCTCTGGTATACGGAACTATGCAGTACGAGCAAAAATTGTTGCAGCCGTACATAACGGTAACCCACGCCTTGTGTCCGAAGGAACGCACGGCAGGCAAGCCCTCGATTATATCGCCTCTGTCGTCTCCCAGAGGAAACGCACGCTCGCCAACTCGCAGAGCATTGTAAATCATCTCGGGTATTCTGTATATCGACATCGGCTCGAGGGTGAAGTTCACCTGTCGGAAGCTTCTCTTGAGAGTATTTATTACCCCTTCCTCTGCCGCCATACAGCCGCAAAGCCCTATAATGAGCTCGGGATTTTTTGCTTTCAACGCCTTAAATCTGCCAAGCATAGAGAGCGCCTTCATTTCTGCGTGCTCTCTGATTGCACAGGTATTGAGGATTATAACGTCGGCGTCGTCAAAGCTATCCGCGAGAGAGTAGCCCATTCTTACGAAAAGCCCACGCATTCTCTCACTGTCAGCCTCGTTTTGCTGGCACCCAAAGGTAAAGACAAAAGCCCTCTTACCCTTGTCAGCAACCATTTCCCGTACCGCCGAGACAAACTGCTCAGCACCCGTTTCACTGTAATTAACTATCATTTTTTGTCATCTTTTCTGCAAGCTTATTCGCCGAAAGCCCCACGAAGTCGTAAAGATCCGTAGGTGTATTCGGACGTGCAAAGTTATCATCTACTGCTGAAATTAAATATTCCGTTTCACCTATTCCGCCAAGGCGACCAAGCTCGGCAAGCGTGATTTGTGCCGCACCGCCCGACATAATTCCCTCCTCTGCGTAGAGAACTCTCTTTGCATTTTGGATAAGGCGTTTGATTACCCGTGCAGCATCGGTATAGGGCTTGAGCCTCTCAACAACGATTATTCCCACGGAAAATCCCTTTTCCAAAAGCATATCCGAGGCTCCGATTACTTTATCAATGAGAGAGCCATAGGTGATGAAAATATATTGCGGCGGATTATCCGTATCAAAATCAACCGAAACACCGGAACCGACCTCAAGAAAGCGTTTCTCAACATTCTCATTTTCGGAAAGGTTTGAATATCTTATTGCAACGGGTACTTCCGAGGCTGCCGCTTCTTTAATAAAACGGGCAAGAGAGGCGTGGCTTTTCGGAGCAAAGAGCTCTACGTTAGGTATGTGAGAAAGAAATGCGACGTCGAATATTCCGTGATGCGTAGGACCGTCTCCGAGAGAGAGCCCTGCGCGGTCGATAAGAATTTTAACCGGCAGAGATTGAAGGGCTATATCGTGAAGAATATTATCGTATCCACGCTGAAGGAAGGTTGAATATATTGCAACGAAGGGGTTCATGCCCGCCGCGGCAAGTCCTGCCGAAAAAGTCAGGGCGTGCTCCTCGGCTATTCCTACGTCAAAGTACCTCTCGGGATATTTTTCCCCAAAGGCGTCAAGCCCCGTGCCTATTCCCATTGCCGCGGTAACTGCGGCAACATGGCAGTCTTCCTCTGCGAGCGAAATAAGCTCACGTGCGGCAACCGAATGGAATGTGGCTTTCTTGCGCTCGGAATTTACTCCGTGATAAACGTCGGGAGACTTCTCCGCAGGCTCGTAGCCCTTACCCTTTTTAGTCTTCAGGTGTATTACGACCGTACCGCCGTATTCCTTTGCCTCGAGAAGGGCTTTTTCAACCTTCTCGTAATTATTGCCGTCAATAGGTCCGATATAGTAAAGACCGAGCTCCTCACAATAATTCGTCGGATATATAAGACGCTTCACTCTGTTCTTTATGAACGAAAGCAATCTTTTAGTAGGTCTTCCGACGAGAGGAATTCTGCTAAGAACGTTACTTGTTCCCGATTTCCAGCGTCTGTAACCGCGCGAGAGTCTTACTCCAGAAAGATACGAGGCGAAGGTTCCTTTATTCGATGAAATAGACATTCCGTTTTCATTAAGAATAATGATAAGCGGAAGCTCGGGACGGCAATTATTAAGCGCCTCGTGCACCATGCCGCCCGTGTATGCGCCGTCACCTATAACGGCAACCGTGTACGCACGTCTGCCGAGGGCGGCATCTGCCTCTGCAAATCCGAGTGCTGCGGAAACAGAGGTCGAGGAGTGTCCTGCACCAAAGGGGTCGTGCTCGCTTTCAAAACGGGAAACGAATCCCGAAAGACCGCCGGGAGTACGAAGCGTATCGAAGAATTCGCGCCTGCCGGTCAAGAGCTTATGGATATACGCCTGATGTCCTACGTCAAAAAGTATTCTATCTTTAGGGGAATCAAAAATGCGGTGAAGTGCAAGCGTAAGCTCGACTACGCCGAGATTAGATGCAAGATGTCCTCCGTGCTCGTGCGCAGATGCTATCAGAAAAGTGCGAATTTCCTCGGCTAGGAGAGGGAGCTCCACCTTCTCAAGCTTTTTCAAATCGCGTGGAGAATTTATCTTTTCAAGAAGTGGATAGGACATACATCACCCTCCCTTCCGGAAGATTTGGAGCTGGGATTTTTCCCTACTATCTTTACGTAAGCACGATAAAAGGCACTGTAGTCGCCAAAGCCTGCCGCATCTGCCGCACGCTGAGCCGTTTCGCCGGAATCAATAAGCTGCTTTGCGTACATTATGCGCTTATGCCTTATATACGCATGCACGGAGACGCCGCTGTACTCTTTAAAGATACGGCAAAGGTGATATTTGCTTATGAAAAATCTTCGTGCTATTCTGTCTAGCGAGATATTTTTATCAATAAAAGTGTTCAGGTATTCGATAATGAGTGTTCCAAGCTCGGCACACTCGTTAACCATTCGCTCGCCTTCCGAGGCGGAGAGAATTACCAAAAGCTCGGAGAGCAGAAGCGAAAGATACTGTTTTCTCTGCTTTTCGGGGAGAGTTTCGGCGATTTTTATACGCTCGAATACCGAAACCACCGTAAGAGGTACTGCGTTATTTGAATAGTAATTCCCCATTCCGGGAGAAGCACCGAGAAGCGAACGGAGAAGCTCCGAATACTCCTCTGAGAGCACGCTTTCGGAAAAACGAAAGGAATATCTCTCGTAGGTAACAGTCTCATCCATAACAGAGACCCTGTATTCGAGAGGGCGGAACAGCATCACCGTTCTCGGCTCAAGGCGATATTCAACACCTTCGACAATACATTTTCCGAGACCGTCAGCCACGAAAAGAATCTCATATTCACCCTGACACGCAACCTCTTTTTGGGGATTTGCTTCAATTTTGTATTCGGCGACAAGCTCCGGCGCTTCTACAACGTAAGAATCACGCATCCAAAAGACTCCTTTCGATAGTTTTCCTATTATAGTATTTTACCACAAACGAGCAAGATTTGCAAGGGATTTTAAAAATATTTAAAATAATGCGACGCGCACGGAGAAAAACAGTGCGGAGAAGCAAGCTCTCCGCACTGTTTTGTGAAAATAAATTTTACTGACTTACCGTAAAAGTAGTGTCTATACAGCGAACAACAAACGTCGAGCCTAACGCCCACATCTCTGATTTTATAAGCGCTTCAAATTGAGCTTGTGTGCCGCCGTAGATTACCTCCTCGAGCGAGGAGCAATAAGCAAACGAGTAAGCTCCTATGCTTTGGAGAGACATCGGGAGTTCTATCGACGTAACGCTATGACAGTTTAAGAAAACGGCTCCGCCCGATTCGTTATATCCGATATCAGCGACGCCCTCACGGAGCGAAACGCTACCCGAAATTTTTCTGGGAATCCACACCAAAGCGCCACTCGCCTTATCGTAGAGTATTCCGCCCTCAAAGAGGAAAATCTCATTAGATTCATCAACGGTAAAGGACTCGAGATTTGCACATTCATCAAAGACAAATCGCGGCTCATAAATCTTCTCAAGAGAGGATATTACGGTAAAATCATCCGCATTTTTGTCGCAAATAGCATAGAGTGTTTTCAAGTCTTTGTCGTAAACTGCCCCGTTATAAAGCTTGAATTTTGGATTTTCTGCATCTACGGAGATTTCCACAAGAGTGGACGGCGTGGGTGTATGGAAGAAGCTTACGCATTTTGAAATACGGAGCGAGGAAAGCGGCTCTGCGAACACACTCTCGCCATTATTTGTACAGACGTAGGACACCGTGTAAGCGACTGTTCCCACGGTAACGGTATCGGGTATTTCAAAAGTAATTGCACCGCTTGGCGCTTTTATAAGCGAGAGCGTTTTGTATCCTGCAAGCTTGTACGTTGCGCCATCTATTTCCAAGATTTCGTCTCTTGTGAAAAGCTCGGATGAATACGGTGTGTCAGACCTTTTTGGCACCGGATGAATAAACTCCATTCCAAGCTGCCCTGCCTCGCTTACGGTATGAGTATCGGCAAAGGAACGCTCCGCTACTATGTATCCGTCGCGATATCCCACGTTTTCGTTATCGGTAACGCAAAAATAATTATGCGTAACTCCCCAACGATAGTCAGGTACGTCATCCCAGGTAAGGTCAAACCAATACCACCTTCCGTCGTCCATTTTTGCAGTGTTCCACGCGTGATTTTCACCGAACGATACACCAGTTACGTACGTATTATCAACCTTCCAATAATTCAGAAGGAGCTGAAAGGTTTTTGCATAAGACTCGCAAACGCCGCTTCCCCTGGTAAGAATACCGAGTATATTGTGCGCCCATACCGCGTCCTCGGGGGTTGTGCCGTCAGACTCGTACGCGTAATCCGCCGACGCAATGATTTTATCGTGCAGAGCAAGGGCTATCTCGTAGCTGTTTGCTGCTCCGTCTGCGTATACGATATATCCTCGCACGGCATCGTATATTTTTTCATTTATATCAAGAACGGTATTTTTGACGGTATAATCATCACCGACAACTACGTACACGGTCGTGCTGCTATACACAATTCCGTTTGAGAGCCAATAGTAGAGAGGTCTGTCGTTCTTATAAGCTGCCCATACGGAAATTGCCTCGTCTCTTGTCAGGCCGTAATCTGCAAGCTTTATTTCAAAAATAGAATTGTTATCGCCAAGACTCTTTTCTCCGAGATGGTATGCATCGGCGGCAAGGTCTATATCGGCATAGTGCTTCTGCATCGAGCTTCCGCTTGCAAGCGTAGCGAGATACTCGTAACCGTCGGTACTATCGTAGCTCGAAGGATCAACTACCGAGTCGGAAAATACCCATTCGGGCTCAACGATGATATCAAGACACACCGAGCAGCGCACGCCTGCGGTTTTGTTCTCCGTGGCAGGTATCGTCTCCTCTGTATGCTCGGAAAGCGGTAGCTCGGTCTGCTGTGTAAGTATAGCGTCGCAGCGAGAGCAGCCGACGCCGTCGCTAAGGCCTTTAATCTTACAGGTGGATTCCCTGCCCGAAATAACAATTTCATCATGACCCAGAGGAGAGAGTGTAACCTTCTCGGTGTTTTTGCAGGTCGAGCAGGTGCGCCTCTTGGTGCCGCCTTTCGTGCAGGTAAGCACAGGCTCGCTCCATTCGCCAAATACACATTCACCGCCCTCTTGCTCGCAGGTCCTATTATCACTGCCGGATATCTCCGGTACATCGAATATAGCGCAGGAGAAAAGAAAGAGCAACATCGCGAATAAGAGTGGAACTACCTTTAAAAGCTTCAAAATAATCACCTCACTTTTATTTACACTATTATAATATCATATTTTAAAGAGTTTTTCAATATTTTCTTCCGAATTTGCTTTTAACTCTGCCCACTTGTCTTTTTGAGTATCAAACAAAACTTTTAGTACTTGACGATATAGGAGCAACTAATGATAAAAAAACGAGCCGCTCGGCTCGTTTTTTTATTGATTATACGGTTGTAACTATGAATTTTGTATACTTGCGGTAAGCAAAGACTGCAAGAACGATTCCGGCAGCGGCAATTATCATCCAGGATACAACAGCCGCACTCCAGCCAAGAGCCTCGGATATAACGGCTATTCCGTACATTGAAGCCGCCGCACCGATGTAGATGCAGGCGTTCGTGAGACCGCTGACGGTAGAGGATCTTCCATAGGAAGCAAATCTTCCGGGAAGGCAGGATATCAAGAGGAAGTTTACAGCGTGCATTGCCGCACAAATGACAGCTGCAAGCACAAGACAAATTACACGCGCGGCAACAGTTTCATTGCTTATCAAAAGCGCAAGAGGTACGCACAACACAATCGCGAGGGCGAAAAGAATGCCTGCGCCTCTGATTTCGTTATTGAAAAGAGGCTTTTTGTGCATTGCGGTTATGGCGGCAACGGATAATATCGAGAATATCGGGAGAATTACCGATACGAGAATAGACTCGGTGGACTCTCTGCCAAAGGCTTCCGAATAGAGGGTCGGCAGCCAGGACTCTATTCCGTCTCGGAGAAAGCCCGTAACAACGATGCAACCGAAAACAGGAAGAATACCTGCCTCAATCATTATTCTGCCGATGGGTATTTTCTCGCCAACAGCCTTCTGCGTTATCGGAGAGGCAATAGTCGAGGTGTCGGCAGGCAAGACGATTCGCAAAGCGATAACGAAGCCGACGATGGTAATAACGGCAAGTACTGCCGCGGTATAGAATACCGTCTCCCAGTTCATAAAGGAGAGGCAAACGGGAACGTAGAGATAAAGAATTATTGTTGATATATGCGCCGCAGAGGTAACGACGAGATTCGCGCTCACGAACTGCTCGTGGCTGAGATAGCAGGAAAGAATCTTTACTATCGGGGGCCACATCATTGCCTGCGCAAAGCCGTTAAGTCCCCAGACGGGTATCATAAGAGTGCTTATCGGCAGGATAGGCATCAGGAGATTACAGACCGCCGTAAGACCGAGTCCGAAAATTATTATGTAACTCGGCTTGATTTTATCGCCGAGATAACCGCTGACAAGCTGGCCTATACCGTAGAAGACGAAAAGCATCGTTCCGACAAGACCTGCCGTCGATTTATCAAGCACGTTCTGCGCGAGCATAGCCGCCATAACTGCAGCAAAATCTTTACGCGAAAAATAGCTTATAAAATATACGACGGCACACAGCAGCGTAATTCCGTTTTTTGAATATGTTTTTTTCATTTTACGCCTCCCAAAAATCACACGCCAATCATTATAGCACATACATCAGAAGATTTCAAGTATTTATCAATAAATTGAACAGTTTTTTAAAACTAAACAATTACTTTATCGACGCTTAAATCTCTTTTCATTTTTTTGTATGAGTGCGTAACTATTATAAGCTGAACAATAAGCACGAGCGCCCAAGAAATCACCTTTGATGCGTGTATCCAGCCTACGTTTCTCTCTATGAAGAAGAAAATCACATTCACCCACAGAATACGAAATCCGCAGGCACCGATTAGGGAAATAACGGCAGAGGTTGTGGATTTTCCAATGCCGCGAAGAAAGGCGCTCATAACCTCCATCCACCCACAAACGAAATAGAAAGGAAGCTCTATCCACATACGCTGATAGGCGTATTCCGCAACGCTTGGGTTTTGTCCAACAAGAAGGGTTACGAAGAAGGAACGGAACAAAAGCATTATCCAACCCACAGTAAGCGTTGCAACTGCCGCCATAGCGGCACATATGAGGGTTGCCTTTTTTATATTTTCTATTTTCCCCGCGCCGTAATTCTGTCCGACTGCGGTCAAGTTTGCCTGATAGAGCGAGTTTCCTGCAAAATACACGTACGTACCAAGAGTATCACCGGCAGTACTGCCCGCAATAGCAAGCTCACCGAAGGAGTTTACGGATGATTGAATAACGACATTTGAAAGAGAAAACAAAGTCGCCTGAATTCCGGACGGAACGCCTATCACGAGCATTTGTTGAAGGGTAAGTCTGTCTATTCCGAGCTTGCGTACAGAAAATTTCAAATCTCCCTTCTGCCTCGCCATATAGACGATACACATTATAGCGGAGAGATAGCTTGCAAGTATGGTAGCAACCGCAACACCGGCAACCCCCATATCGAAAGCTACAACGAACAAAATATTAAAGATAACGTTAAGAATTCCCGACACCGTCAGGAATATCAGGGGGCGGCGGCTATCACCCGCGGAGCGCAGGACCGCAGCCAGATAATTATAGAGCATCGAACCCGGTGTGCCGGCAAAGATTATCGCAAGATAAATAGTCGCATCGTCAATAATACTATCAGGCGTATCCGTCCATATGAGCATCTGCCTCGAGAGAAGAATGCCGACACCGCCCACTAACACGCCAAGAATCAGCGCAAGAAGGACTGCGTTATGTATGACCTTACCGAGCCTATCGGTATTTCCTGCGCCTATCTGCTGTGCAGCAACTACACCCGCACCGAGCGAAAGCCCCATAAAAAGTCCTGTAATGAGCGAGCTGAGATTTCCGGTGGCTCCGATAGCTGCGAGCGCAGAGCCGTCCTCAAACCAACCGATAACTGCAATATCTGCCGTATGATATAAGCGCTGCAGAAGCGCCGACAAAAGCACGGGTAATGCAAAAAGCAATATTTTTTTAAATAGAGGGCCTTCGGTCATAACGAAGGACTTTTTTTCTTTTGTGGCAAGCATTGCCCTATCCTCTCAATCTCGGATCCTATTAACGTCAACCATATTTCTTCAGCGCTTGGAACAAGGAAGGCTCACCTCTTGGGTTCTGTACCTCTCATGCTTTGCCATAACAGTTTCCACTTATTGTTCTTATGCCGAAGGTATACAGATAAATTCATTGTAGCACACTTGAGAGCTGATAGTCAACCCATTTTTTTAAAAACGACAAAAATAATAAAATTATTAGAAAAAACTAAAAGCGATATAAAAGTCGCGAAAAAAGCACCGACACGCCGCAAGGAAAATTCCAAACGGCGTGTCTTGTTTATTGATTACATATTCACTTAATTAAAGCTTAAACAGGTACATCTGACCGGCAGAAGCCCAGAGGTTAATCGTATAACGCTCAAGACCTTCTTCGCCTCTTTTTTCAGTTCTATCGGGAATAAAATCGTTATAGTTCTTGTTCGCGTGTGCGCTGTAAACTCTTACGCTTTCACCAAATCCGCGAATTTCGTATGGGTCACATTTTTTTGCGTTGAAGGTTATGTTGAAGTTATTGTTGTTAACGGTTTTGGAATTATTAACCACTGCCACGTATTTATCACCGTTCTTGTGAGTGTAAAAGCTCAGAATCATATCGGTACCCTTCAAGGATTCGATACCGAGTACAATATCGCTGTCGCCTTCTTTAAAGAGTGGATAACCGCCGTAAGCGTGTCCTACGTGGTAACACTCATCGAGCCTGAGGTCCTTGAATATATCTGCGGTTGATGCAAGGAAATATCTTGCAACGTTTTTTATACTATCAAAATACTGTGTTTTTTCGCCGAAAATGTTAATGGCAGCACCGTGAGCATTGGTGAAAAACGGAATATCCTGTAAAGTAAACCATATAATACCAGTGCAGCCGCCAGCAAGCGCTGTGTTAAGCTGCCAACGCACCGCAGCTTCGTCGGGGGCTGCAAAATTCCAGTGTCCTATCGTCAAAAGACATGTCCAAAGCGGAATTCCCAGCGATTTTGCGATATCGTGGTATACACGCATATCATGGAAATAAAGCTGAAGACCGCGCTCGGTGCCGTCCATTTGCGAATAGCGGTCATAAGATAATACGGGAGCTTTATAATTATCTCCAATCAATGAAGCGAACTCTTCGAGCGTCTCAATCTCTCTCCAGAACGGAGGAAGACCGCCTATAGGCAGAAGATTTACGAACGGTAACAACTCGGGAGCCTGCTCGAGCTGAATTTTGATGGCCGCAAATACGTCATCCATATCTTTCGGCATTGGCTCATCACCTATCATAAATCCAAGAGTCGCAGGATGCTTTCCGAAATCGTCATAGGCTACCCTGTATTTTTCACGGTAAGCCTCAGGGTCGGTTGCCGCCCCGTTCCAACGCAGACGCATATCGTTAATGATTATTTTTATATCATACTTCTGGCACTCATCAAGGAGGCGCAAAAGAGCTTCTTTGCTATGTTTTTCTTCATACCAACGGCTGGTAAAATTGTACGTAAGCCCGATTTCCTTCCAAAGCTTTACTTCTTCGATTTGCCTCTCGTCAAACTCGACCTCTGACCATGCCAAAATAGGAAATTTTTCTAACATAATATAACTCCTCGGTAGCGCTTATAGTGTTGCTCAAATGCAAGCCAATTATATCATATGGTACGTGGATTGTCAAGCGATTCTCAAAAAACAGATATAGAAAAAAACGATACAAAAACATATAATGTCAAGCACTCGATTTCTCCTACTCCATTATATCCTAAAACAGTAGGCTTTTCCTTTGCTATAAATCGGTGCGTTCGATTTCTGTGGATTGGGTACGATAAAATCTCAGAGCGCAAGGACTTTCACAGATATGACGGCAGGTGGTGTTTTTAGGTACTAAGTCCAAAAACAGACAGTTAATCTTGCAGAGTACAACAAGCGTCTTTTTAGGGAGGGGTATCACCACTATTATATATTCGTTCTTTTTTCTGCCTGAAATAGGTTACATATATCTTTGTATGCTCTGAGCTCTCGTTCACCGCCGAAGAACAGGCGTGGTTTGACAACCACATATTGACCTTTAGGTGTCAACTCCGATATATCATCGAAGAATCCCACCGCCAATTCACCATTTACACGAAAGTGAGATAAATCCGTAATTAATCTTGCTGAGTGTGATGAATTAAGCGCTTTGAGAGTATTCCGCCGACTACGATCTGCGTTTTGAAAACCCAAGGGGGGTGTCGCATTAGCGCCAGCCCCTTGGGTTTCCATAGTTACCGTTATTCAATTATACTTATAAGGCGATCTCTGCAAGAGTAGCAGGCATCTCGTGCGCGGTATTTACCACAATATCGTTTACCACGCAGTCGAAGCAAGACACGATTAGCTTTCCGTCCCAGATAATGGGCTCACCAGGCTGATCAAGTCCGCCGTCAAGACCGTCGGTATCACCGTTTTGCGCAAGTCTTGTAACCGTTCCGTCGGGCAATATCTTCACGATAGCATTTTTGCAAAAGTCGGCAATATACAGGTTGCCGTCTTCATCCATAATCATACCGTCGGTGCTTTCGAGATTTTCTTTATCCTGCGCCCATATCTCGTTGGACCTTACAGAAAGGTCATCGTTAAAGGTGACTTTGTAAACCGCACCGTCTCCAAAGTTGCCGACAAGCAGATTTCCCTCCCTATCAAATTCAATACCGTCAACGCCGTATTGGTCCTCGGGATTTTCCGTAACAAAGGTCACAAGGATATTTTTATCATCAAGCGTGTTTGTAATATCAATATTTTCATCATCCAAGCGAAAACGGTACACGCAACTCACAAGCTTTCCAGAAGGATGCTTCACAAGCTCAAGAGAGCTTTGGGTAACATAGATAAATCCGTCTCGTATGCGCATTCCGTTGGGATGGTCCATATTTTGGGCGACAACAGTGGTTTTAACGATCTTATCACCATCCAGTCTGACTCTCAGAATTCTACCCTTTCTGATGAGCTCGGGACGTCCCGGCCAACCCTGATTATCACAGATATAAAGGTCACCGTCAGGTCCAAAGGCAATACCCATAGGGCTTGCCAAGCCCGTATCCTCGTGAGCAGGTACGTCAAACCACTTTGTAATATTTTTTTCTTTATCGATTTTTAAAATGCATCCCGGGAGCGTCTGATCTGCATAGTTCGGACAAGCAAGGATGAGATTGCCCGAACTGTCAATCGTCATTCCATCGGGAGTTGCCACGTAGTCGGGAAGGATTGTAAAAAGCTTCGATTCTTTCATAATTTTTCTCCTTACATCTTTTCAAATATGGGAAAAAGCTGGCGGTAGGTATCCTCAAACAACAGCTTCATCTCGTTATAAGCATGGGAATTTTCGCGGTTTGGCGTGCGTACATTGCTGATTTTGACAAACTTGTCCGTAACGTCAAAGCTATCAAATACTCCCACACCTACGCCCGCGGTGATGGCAGCTCCCATAGAGGTCGACGACTCAAGGTCATACGGAACCTTAACGTCAAGCGCAAATATATCGCAAAGTATCTGCTGCCAGCTTTCATTACGTGCGCCGCCACCTAACAAAGTAATATCGTCAATAAATGCTCCACTCTCCTTGAAGGCTTGGAGGATTATGTCAAGATTGTATCCAACTCCCTCCATAATCGCGCGTAAAATATCTCCTCGGCCATGCGCCATCGTAAGCCCCACAAGACTTCCGCGAGCCTTTGTGTTCCAACGCGGCGAGCGTTCTCCCATAAGATAAGGCAAGAACAAAAGCTTGTTTGCCCCTATCGGTGAGGCATTTACCTCGCGATTTACCGCATTGTATATCGCGCCCTTGTCCACAAGATTTCCGTTTGCATCGGCGAAAAGGCTCTCAACTGCCCAACTGAGCGAGCCGCCGCCTGTTTGCATTGTTCCACAGGGCATAATGTGGCCAGGTACAATGTGTGCAAAATTAAAGGTGGTCATACCCTTATCAAAAACGGGCTTCCTTGTTGCAATGGAGATCCACGATGACGTTCCAAGACAACAGTTCGCTATTCCCTCCTTCACAACTCCCGTACCAACGGCTGCACAACAGCCGTCCCCGCCGCCACAAACGACGGGAGTCCCCTCACACAATCCTGTCAGGCTTGCCGCCTCGCGTGTGACGTTACCTGCTATATCCACAGAGGAAAGGATTGTTGGCATTTTTTCTCTGTCCAGCCCCGATGCCGACAATAGCGTTTGCGACCAGCTCATAGTGTTAAGATCAAGCAAGCACGTAGATGACGCATCGGAAAATTCGGTTACAAAATTCCCCGTCAGCTTGTATATGATGTAATCCTTGGCGTTAAGCATACGGTAGGTCCTTGCGTATATATCCGGCTCGTTATCTCGCACCCACATAAGCTTGGTGATACTGTACGACGAGCTGAGACGGTGACCTGTAATATTATAAAAGCTTTTATCATCTATGATCTGACGCAGCCTTGCTTCCTGCTCGGTGGAACGCATATCCGCCCATATCAAGGCGTTTCGCAAGGGGGCTCCGCGGTCATCGACGCAGACACAGCCCATCATCTGACCGCTGAAGGACACGGCGCAGACGTCCTTGGCATTAACAGCAGAAAGCAGCTCCTTAGTTCCCTTGCAAACGGCAAGCCACCAATCCTCAGGCCTCTGCTCTGCTACGTTTTTTTCGCCTATTATCAACTCGTAGGAATAGGTAACGCTTTTGATGAGATTACCGTCTGTATCGTAAAGCGTAGCTTTATTTCCCGACGTACCCAAATCGTGAGCTAAAATATATTGTTTTTCCATAGTCATTATTTAAAGCGTATGATCATCTTCATAGTGCGAACGTGGTTCTCGATGTTTTCAAACGCCTTATCGATATCCTCGAAATCGTATATGTGAGAAATGTAATCGGACGGATCAAGCACACCGAGCTTTATCCAGTTCACGATCTGATCGTGCGCCTCTGACTCTGCTTTTTTCGAGGGAAACTGATGGAAATGAAGCGTCCAATTATACGGACACTTGCTCCAATCCACCTCCTGTGTCATATTTGCAGAGATACCGTATACGCAGATCTTTGCATCCGGCTTTATGATCTCCAAGGACGTGTTGATAAAGCTTGTAACACCGACTGCATCCAACGAATAATCAACTCCGTTCGGGCAGATCTCTCTGACCGCCTTTGCAATATCTACGTCGCCGGTGTTGTTAATAACGTAATCAGCGCCCCGTTTCTTTGCCATTTCAAGCTTTGAATCCGAATGATCTATCGCAATTATTGGTTGCATACCCTGAAGCTTTGCAAACTGAACGAAGCTAAGTCCGACAGGACCGAGTCCCAGAACCACCAGACTTTTATTCGGCTCCATTCCGAATCGTTTCATAGTACTGAGCACCTCGCGGAAGGTGATTATCATAGCGGAGCTGACGGGATCAAAATCAGCAGGAAGCTTTCTCTGACCGTATGCAAATTCATCGGGGATGAGTCCATCCTTCTCCATAGCGTAAGCATCTGTGACGATATTGTATTCCGAATAAGTTCCCCAACCGCTGGTATAACCCTCGGGGACATCCGACCAATAGGGCATCAGCACCAGGTCGCCTATTTCAAAATTAGTTACCTTGCTTCCCTTTTCCACGACTCGTCCCACACCCTCGTGACCGAGAACTACGGGATAGGTATCAATTCCCTTGAATACGCCGTGGATGATCTTGGTATCCGTTCCGTTGCACACGCCGCAGCTTTCAATTTTTACAAGCGCATCATATTCGCCGTACTTTGGCATTGGCATTTCTTCGATCTTCTTAGTTCCGTCTTTATAAACTACATAGCTTTTCATTCTATTTCTCCTTTAATTCATTTTGTTTTTGTATTCTTCCGCGATAGCGACGCTACAGCTGCATCCTATCCTATCAGCACCTGCCTCGAGCATAGCTAGACAGCCGGCAAGGTCTCTGACACCGCCTGCCGCCTTTACTTTAACATCCGTGCTGACGTTCTCCCGCATAAGCTTAACGTCCTCAACTGTTGCAGAGGACGGCCCAAAGCCGGTGGAAGTCTTAATATAGTCAGGCTTTACCTCGGATGCAATAGTGCAAAGTGCAAGCTTTTCCTCGTCGTTAAGATAGCAATTTTCAAAAATTACCTTGCAGATGACACCTCCGCGGCGGCATACCTCTAACATCTGTGTCATCTCGTTTCTTATGTATTCAAGGTCTCTCTCCTTGACCTTGCCTATGTTAATAACATAGTCCACCTCACCTGCACCGTTTCTGATGGCTTCCTCCGCCTCAGCAACCTTGCACTCAACAGTAGTAATGCCCAAGGGAAAGCCTACTGCAGCATCCACCTTCACCCCACTGTTCTCCAAAAACTTAACACAAGCCTTTACCATACCCGTGTTGACTGCCACCGAACAAAATCCATACCTTACGGCATCATCACATACCGCCTTCAGCTCAGCCTCTGTCGTAACAGGCTTTAATATTGTGTGGTCAAAGATCTTATTAAACTCTTTACAGGTCATACGTGTAGCTCCTTTTTCGAATTTTGGTTATATATTTATAACTATGTTACAAGTATATCACTTAAATCCGGAAAAGTCAATAGAAAAAACAAATTTTCGTATAGCAATTCCACCAAAACGAATTGCTCTCAATTGTGCGCATATCACAATCGAGAGCAATTTAAAATATTCTTAATTCATATCGAAAAAGCCCATAGCCTTTGATATTTGATTGGCGGTACGGATCAGCTGTTGTCCGCATCGGTCATAGATCTCGTCCACCCTGCAATATACGGTAGAAAAAGAACAGCCCACAACGCCTATGACATTTTTCGTATAGTCAAAAACGGGCACGGACATACACACGATACCGTTACCGAACTCCTCGTCATCCAACGAATATCCGCACCGACGTATCATTTCCAGCTTGGTCTTCAATTCACCGCAATCGGTAACAGTTTTTTCAGTATGCTTTACAAGCATATGTCCACTCAGATATTTCTCAATATATTCTTCCCCACTATATGCAAGCAACGCCTTTCCGGGGGCTGTGCAGTAAAGCGGATAGCTACCGCCCACGGCACCTGCTACGCGAACCTTTTTCACCGAGTCAAAGTGCGTAAGAAACAAAACCTCGTCGTTGCGCAAGATGCCAAGATACGTACTTTCACCGAATTCTTTCCAAAATCTTTGAAGGAGCGGAACGCTGACGTCAACAAGAGTAGTACGGTTGACAACTTTGCTTGAAAGGCAAAACGGCAGAAGTGTCAGTGAATAGCAGGCTCTGTCATCACACTGCACCCAATTTTCCTCCTCAAGCGTATGCAAAATACGGGAAACCATATTTTTGTTTATTTCCGTTCTGCGGCTGATCTCCGATATTCCTATTGGTGCTTCCGTGTCTGCCAGCACCTCGATGACTCTTACGCAGAAACCGACCGCGGGAGCTAAATTTGACATAGTAAAACTTCCTTTTCAAGTACTATTTGAAGTATTGCAATATTGAACTAATACATTATAGCAAAATTCATATCTTTTTTCAAGAGCAAAATGAAATATTGCTTCGGATCTTATAAATTCCTGTCCGCGTCGAAATTCAGAATTCTGTAGCAAATACATATCTTGATACCTGCGAAGCGTTTAATTCAAACGGTGAAATAGAAATAGTCTTACCCGAAAAGCGCACCAGCGTAATTTTCGGATATACATCTGCAAAGTAAATAAAAAATGCACCGCAATTCTTACGAAGTGCGGTGCATTTCACGTTATTTATAACATTTCATTCAGCAAGCTGAATTTCATTGCAGGTAATTCGCGGTGCGAATTACTTGCTTGCTTCCTCAACAGCAACAGCAACTGCAACAGTCATACCAACCATGGGGTTGTTACCTGCTCCGATGAGACCCATCATCTCTGTGCGTTAGTAAACTTTGAAACGTATTGAGAAGCTAAAAAGCTTTATAAAACAAGCTTTTGAGGTTGCAAAATCCTTTCGTCGAACACATCATATTAAGTTTTGCTGAAAACATTATATCGTATTTGCTCTTACTTGTACATAGGGTTAGAGATAAGTTCAAAAATTGTTTGCGGTTGAAAATGTAAATTTTTTAACTACCAAACCGCGGAAAAGTATTATACCGCTATAACAAAGCAAGCAATTGATATTATAGAGGATAAGATCGTGGAAATATGCTCACAGGATTATTTAAGTTCAATTTTTTCACATACCAAAAGATAACTATTAGGTTTCATTCTCATTTGATAAACCTCTATATTTTGCAAAAAACAAATATTAATAACATCTCTCCTCAGCTTAGACGACACATTGCACCCCAAATAAACTTTTTTAGGCAATGCCAATGGCACATTAAAACCATCTCCCCTGCAATCTAACATTTGAGCCACTCTCCATTCTTTTTCATATTTCCACTCTTTTGCCTTTGTAAAAAACTTCAAAAAATCAACAGTTTCCTCCGCCTTGTTTTTCGGTTCGGGAAAGTACTCATATGAATCCGTATACTTTATTGGCAAACAGCCGAATGGCGAAGCATCCTTGACATTTTCCCAATCATATTCAGCGCATACACCTGCATGATTGTCGGCATAATGCCCCCACATTCTAGATGAATATATACTTTCTTTTTCAGAGAAACATGCTATAAACATTTGACTTTCTAATCGCCTGATACTATTATTCATTTCCTCGTTATAATACAAATAACACTCTGATAACTTCTTTTGAAAAAGCACTTCATTACCTGGCTTTTTAGGAGTGCACTGATTTAATATGGGTTGAAACAAAGTTTCAATTTTTGTTTTTATCTCACTTGTGTAATCAAAATTTATAAAGCAATCAAAGGGGTCGTTAAAAAATCTTGGAGAGGATAACCACAAAGATTTATTACTTATGCTTTCACAAAAATAATTTACACCTTGCTCTGTATACTTTGCTGAATAAAATTTCACAAGTGATTCTGGGGTATGGTTCTTCCACAGTTTGTCTAATTCTCTCGAATCGGCTTTTATATATGCATCATGGAATTTTTGAATTATCTGTTCTTGCATAAAATCTCTCCCATAACGTCGTTTTTATCATTATAACATACTTCTCATCCGCTTGCAACATTTCTGCAACCAATTTCCTGTCGCTATTTGAAGAGAAGCAGATTCGCGATATAATTTTCTATAACACGGAAAGAGAGAAAAATCAAGTAAACAATCTGTTACCTCTTACCACATAGAAAAAGTCATTACAGAATTCCTTCCGTAATGACTTTTTTCTTAAACCGATCTAATCCGTATCGGTCTTTCTCAGCGTTCGCTTTTGTCCATATGAGTAAAAAACTTAAAAATAAGGATTACTTACAATCGATCTGAGGAAGATTGCTCCACGAACACTGTGTGTAACACAACAAGGTCCAGAGCACCAAGCATAAAGCGCAGCACAGAGGCGTAGCTCGTAGGGAGCATAAGCCATAATCTTTACGCATCGGCGAGATTTAAATTATACTGAGGTATGAAAAAAACTTATAAAACAAGACTTTTACATTGCAAAATCCATTTGCAGAACACGTCGCTTTAGAGTTTGCTGAATGTATTCATCGCGTTTTGATATGTTTGCGAATGGACTTTTGATAAGTTCACGAGATGTTTGCGATTGTTATTCGTTGCTATAACCAATAACACTTCTGCAAACAACATTAATATCTATAATAACCTGAAGCCTTAAAAGCTCAACGTTTTCAAAGCTTTATCTTTTTGCTCGCTACGCAGTTTTTAAGAGGGGTTACACAATTTGTTGCGCAGATTTGTGTGACACCCCA
>JAZOMD010000027.1:0-8869 GCA_045653745.1 Eubacteriales bacterium
TATAATTGCATCTAACAACTCGCACAAGATAGGCGAGATAAAGAAAATACTTGCAGGCAGGTTTGAAGAAATTCTCTCGCTCCGAGAGGCAGGAATAGAGCACGAGACCGTCGAGGACGGAAAGACCTTTATCGAAAACGCGCTCAAGAAGGCAAGAGAAATCTCCGAAATCTCGGGGTGTGCCGCGCTTGCAGACGACAGCGGAATATGCGCGCACGCGCTCGACGGTGCGCCGGGTATTTACAGCGCTCGCTTTGCAGGCACGCACGAGCACAATTCGCCCGACGACGCTAATAACCAGCTCCTTCTTAAGCTCCTCTCGGATAAAGAGGATAAGGGCGCGCACTACACCGCTGCGATAGCCCTCGTCTACCCCGACGGACGCGAGGTTACCTCGGAAGGATATATGTACGGAACTATCATTTCCGAGTACCGCGGAAAGGGCGGATTTGGCTACGACCCTATCTTCGTTCCCGAGGGGGAAACACGCACCGTTGCCGAAATGTCACCCGAGGAAAAGAATAAGATAAGCCACAGAGCAAAGGCGTTAAACGCCCTTCTTTGTAAGCTTTAATTTACAAAAACGTGCAAAAAAACGAGGGATAATTATATGGAAACAGTTCTTCTTATAATACACTACATCGGAATAATTTCCTTCTCGGTCGCAGGCGCGATGGTCGCAATAGACCACGAGACCGATATGATAGGCGTCGTAATGCTTGGCGCTATAACCTGCTTTGGCGGCGGACTTCTGCGTGACGTAATAGCAGGGCAGGTAATCGGCAGAGAGGTCCCGGCACTCTTTACCGACCTGAAGATAGAGTTCTGCGTAAGTATCCTTATGGGCTTTGCCGTATGCTTTATCGCTATGATTTTCAAAAGGCAGTACGTCAAAGAGGAAGACACGGTAAATAAAATAAACAACGTCCTCGATGCACTCGGCATCGGCGTTTTCACCGCCGCAGGTACTGCCGACTATTTTTCTGCAGGCGCCTTCGTCGCAATAACGATGGGCGTTATCTCCTCTGTGGGCGGAAGTATTCTCCGTGACGTAATGCTCGGCGACATTCCCTTCGTCCTTCGCAAGCGTATCTACGTGCTCGCCCTTCTTTCGGGCTCGCTCGTTTACTATCTTATAGCCACCGTTATTCTCCCAAATCAGGAGATAACGCGCGTCGTCGGCACGGTCGCCTGCACGATAGTCGTCTTCACCATCAGAATGTGCGCCACCTATTTCAAGTGGAATATGCCGAAGGCAATCGACTTCGCCGCCCTGCGCGAGGAGATGGAAAACGAACAGGAAAAGTAATCCGCGCCCTACATACTACGGCAATAATTTTTATATGAAAAAAGCACTTGCAAAATTTGCAAGTGCTTTTTTGTTTTCGGGGAACGGGTAGCCGTTCCCTGAAAAATCAGTTCTTTTTCTTAGGCTTTCTGATGCGGTTGAGCTTTCTGTTCATCTTGAGGAGCTCTTCTTTGGTGAAGGAAATATTCATCATACCCATCATACTCGTAAGGCGAAGCACGCTGAAGCCGCCGAGCATCTGCATAATGCCGCCCGTGCTGCCGCCCTTGAGGTCTACGTCGAAGCCGCCCGACTTTTTGTCGCCCTTCTTATTTGCGTTCATCTTCTTTTTGAGCTTGAGACCCACGCCGATAAACCAGAGCTTTCCGCGAGTGGTTTCCATAATGTCGGAAATCTTGTCGTTAAGAGAGAAGCGTCCCTCGGGAGCGTTGATGTCAAACCAGTTGAGGATAGCGCCCTTTTCTACGAGCACGTAATCCATATTCATCTCGCTTACCTTGCGGATTTTGCCCTCGTCGGTAAGGTCGCCCGCCTTTGCAACGATGGTGCTCTCGCCCTCGTTCTTGACGTCGAAGTAGAAGAAGTGGTCCTCGGCAGTCTTCTTGCCAACGCTCTCTCCGTTTACGAAAAGCTCAACCTCGGGAAGGTTGGAGTAGACGGTAACCTTAGTTACGTCCTCGACTCTGTCGATATATCTCTTGCCGCAAAGGTGCACGAAGGGGTCGACCTCGGGAGAAACGAGCCAAGCCTTGTAAGCGTAGAAGGAGTCCTTCTTGTAGGAACGGTCGAAGGTAACAAGACCCTTGTGGTTCTGACCGTTCTCGCCGCCCTCGGCTCTTGCGTCAGCGCCGAAGTCGAACATATTCCATACGTGGGTTGCCCAGATATATTTTCTCGTGAAGAGCTGCTTTATAAGCTCCTCGTGATAGTACGCCTGATATTCCTCGGTGTAGTCGCCCTGCTTCGGGTCGGAGGTGTGCCAGTTGAGAGCCTCACAGCCGTACTCGGAGCAGCCGATCGGGATATTCGGGTGAGTCTCGTGGAACTTATCAAACCACGGGCCGTTCATAGAGGTGTCTCCGCCGTACCAGCCGAAATAGTGGTTGTAGGAAACGACGTCGGGGATAAGAAGATAGGGGTCGTCCATCTTGCACATAGATACAGCCGCTATCGTCGTGAGTCTGGTCTTATCCATCTCGTGAACGAGGTCGTTGAGTATTCTGTGGTTCTCGAGAAGGTCCTCGTCAGAGCCGCCGATGGAAATCTCGTTGGAAAGCCCCCATACTACGATGGACGGGTGGTTATAGTTCTGGGAGATAAGCTCCTTCATCTGCGAGATAGTGTTCTCGCGTCCTGTGGGCATATGCTTTGAAATGTAGGGAATCTCAGCCCAGATTACGAGACCGCGCTCGTCGCACAGGTCGTAGAAATACTGATCGTGCTGGTAGTGCGCAAGACGGATAGTCGTCGCACCGACCTCGCATATAAGGTCCATATCCTCTCTGTGATGCTCGGGAAGAAGCGCGTTACCGAAGCCCCATCTGTCCTGATGGCGTGATACGCCGCGCTGAGGGTACTCCTCGCCGGTGGGGATAAATCCGTTATTCGGGTCTATTCTGAAGGAGCGGCAGCCGAAGCGGTTGCATACGTTGTCAAGCACCTCGTCACCCTCAACGATTTCTACCTCACAGCAGTAAAGGTAAGGGTCGCGGCGGCCGTGCCAGAGGTGAACCTTCTTTATTTCGAAGCTAACCTTCGTTTCGGTCGTCTCGATTTTGTCGAGCTCGTTTTCGTCCTTGTCGTAGATAGCGTAAACAAGTCTTCGTCCTTCGCCAAGGTTCTTTACAAACGCCTCTACCTCTACGGTAGCATTGTCACCGTTTACCGTGGGGGTAATCTTTATGCCGGGTGCACCGTAGTAATCGAGGTCGAAGTGCGCGTTGCTTACTGCAATAAGATTTACGTCTCTGTATATACCGCCGTAGAAGGTGAAGTCTGCCATCTGGGGGTAAACGGTATCGTTCGCAGAGTTGTCAACGACTACCGCTATCTCGTTTTCCTCTGCAAGAGCGTCGGTAACATTGACTCTCCAGGTAGAGTAGCCGCCGTCGTGATGAGCGAGCTTCTTTCCGTTAACGTAGAGGTCGGCAGAGGAGTTCGTGCCGCGGAACTCGAGGTAATAAAGGTCTGCTACGGGGAGCTCGGATTTCTTGAGGCTCTTTGCATAGAGGCAGCTGCCTCTGAAATAGTCGTTTCCGCCGTCCTGACCGTCTACCGCGTTCCAGGAGTGAGGAAGATTTACCGCCTCGCCCTCTCTTGCCGTTATATCGTCGGTGTTCTTAACGAAAATCCAGTTTTGGTTGAGATTTAATATATTTCTCACGTGAGTTTCTCCTTATGATAGTTTTTGTAAATATTTTACCTAAAAACCTTGTGGGTTTATTCAACCGACTTTAAATAAATATGGCGCCCGACAGGATAGATACCGGGCGCCAAACTCATTTTATTCAGCGCTAACGCCTGCGTTTTCGGTAATCGCGGTATCCTCGGCAGAGTTGCGTCCGAGATCCGCGCTCATTTTGTCAAGAGTCTTCTTGTCGATATTGTAGATAACGCCAACGCCGACGAACTGGCAGATAGCGCTGAGCGCGTAGAGCGCTGCAACGAGCCAGCAGAGGCTTGCTGCGGTTTCGGGAGACTGACCGATAGTACCGAGGGCGGAAACGTAGCCGATAAGGGGAGTACCCATAATAGCGATAACCGCCGCAGGGCCGATTCCCTGTGCGAGCTTACGGAAGAAGGAGTGAAGCGAGTAAACGACGCTCTCCTCTCTCTTTCCGGTTTTCCACTCGTTGTAATCAATAGCGTCACCCATCATAGCCCAGGATACGCAGTTGTAGAAGCCCATACCGAGACCGAAGAAGATAAGACCTATCATATAAACGACAAGCTGAAGCTTGAAGGGGCAGAGAGGGAAGATGCAAAGGACTGCCGCGCCGAGAAGTCCGACCAGCGAGCCGACGGTTGCAATCTCCTTCTTACCGTGCTTCTTAACGAGTTTGGTTGCAAAGGGCATAAATATAAACATAGGAAGGAAGCCGACGGCGGTAACTATACCGGAAAGCGACGCCTGTCCGAAATGAGTTGCGAACATAATAGTGGTCGCGGTGGTTGCCGACTGCATACCGAGGAACATACCCATTGCCGCTACGGTACAACCGACTGCAGGGCGGTTTCTCATAAAGGTGCCGAAGGATTTGAAGATGTTAACCTTCTCGCCCTTGTTATACTCGGCGTACTCGTTACCGCGAATGGTGATATTCTTAATCATAAACATAAAGAATACGAATGCAAGCACGCCCATGATAAGCGCCGCGATAAACACTCTGTTTCCGAGCAGAACCTCGAGCTGCTTGCCCGTCAGGGGGCTGAGCACTGCGTCGCCCGTCTGATAAGCCTCGCCCGTAATGGGATTGTTATGGAATTTATCGGGAGAGAACGCACCCTCTGCGCCCTCGGGAATCTCGATTTTGTCAAGGAAGTCGGTTTTTCCGTTGTAGGTAACCTTCTGCCAGATGATAAGGGGAAGGATAATTCCGGGAAGGAGATTTCCTACCACGCCGCCGATGGATCTGAATACCGAAAGAGAGGCTCTTTCCTTGTCGTCATCGGTGACGATGTTAAGCATAGTGCCGTAAGGAACGTTCGCTACGGTGTAAGCCGCGTCCCAGATTACGTAGCCGACGATAAAGAGCACGACCTTTACCCACAGCTCTGCGTTGGGGAAGGGAAGGAATACCGCGGCACCGCCGACTAGAAGACCGAGAGCACCGATAAGTATGTAGGTCTTATACTTGCCGAGCTTGTATTTTCTCTTGTCGGAGTCGATAAGCGAGCCGATAAGCGGGTCGTTGATAGCGTCCCACGCCTGAACGATGAGAAGAAGAATCGAGAAAAGTCCCGTCTCTATCATCATAAATACGAGCCAGAAGGTCTGTACGGTCGCCTTAAGACCGAAGCTCAGGTTACAACCGGCGTCTCCGGCTGCATACGCCAGCTTGTCGCGTATGCCGAATTTGCGATGCCCTGCGGCATCAAGCGTGATTTCTTTTTTCATTGTCATTTCCTCTTTTTTTGATATTTTTTTAGAGTGCTATGATAACAATACTATTATACCCCATAAAAACGAAAAAACGGTAGTAAAAAAATACGCTGTTTTTGTATTATTTTTATATCAACCTGATAAACAATTGTTGCAATTATCAAAAAAGCATGTTATAATATCAATTGAAAAGTGTAAAATTGTCAAAAATAGATGGAAGGGGGAGAGGCTATGAGCTTTGAGAACGATCTGGAGTTTTTGTGCGAAATTCTTGAAAAATGCCATATCCGTACCGCCCTTCTCTCTCCGCTCGACAATTTCGGCAAAACGGTTGACCCCGTGTTCAGCAGCGTGGTCGGCTATTTTTCGAGATCCGACGCGACCGTGCAGAAGATGCTCGGAAATATCGAAAGCAAGACGAAGTATATGATTTCAAACGAGCTGAAGCTAAGGTATATCTGCCTTCGGCTCCCGTTTCTTAGCGAGAAGAATCTTCTCTTTATCGGTCCGTATCTTTCGTCGGTGCCTTCCTCAAAGGAGATACTTGAGATCGGAGAGAGGATCTCTATCGGCCCCACCGAGCAAAAGCGCCTTAAGGAATATTACGGCAGCCTGCCCGTCCTCGCCGAGGGCGACAGTATTTTCTCGGTTATTAACGCGTTCTGCGAGAGAATATGGCAGACCTCGTCCTTCGCCATACTCGAGTTTGATAAAAATTACGCACTTCCCCTGATGTCAATGGACGGTGCTCCGCGCGGCGAGAGCGCCGAGGAGATACTCACGAGCGCAGAGATGATGGAAAAGCGGTATGCCTTCGAGAACGAGCTCATACGCGCGGTATCTCTCGGGCAGCAGCACAAGGAAGAGCTCCTTTTGTCGGCTTTTAACGGAGAGATGTTCGAAAAGCGAGTGCAGGACCCTATCCGAAATGCAAAAAACTACTGTATTATTATGAATACGCTTCTTCGTAAGGCGGTAGAGCACGGCGGAGTGCACCCTATCCATATAGACCGCCTTTCCTCGAAGATTGCGACGAAAATAGAGCAGATTTCGAGCACGGGTAAGGTCTCAGAGCTTATGCGCGAGATGTTTTCCTCGTATTGCCGTCTTGTGCAGAAGCATTCGCAAAGGCGCTATTCTCCCGTTGTAAAAAAGACGGTTATAGTAATAGACTCCGACGTCTCGGCGGAGCTGTCGCTCGGCGTGCTTGCAAGGCAGCAGGGGGTGAGCCCCGGATATCTTGCCACCGTATTTAAAAAGGAAACGGGCAAGACGGTGTCCGAGTACGTAAGAGATAAACGCATCGAGCAAGCGAAATATCTTCTCGGCACGACGCACCTGCAAATACAGACGGTCGCCCTGCACTGCGGTATTATGGACGTTCAGTATTTCTCGAAGATATTCAAAAAACAGATAGGAAAAACACCGAAGGAATACAGGGAAGAAATCAGGGCTAGAGCCAGATAAAGTAAACTATAAATTACATTTTCAAGAGATAACCAAAAATTCAGGAGGAAAAACAATGCCAATGAAAATGACGTTTCGCTGGTACGGAGAAGGAAATGACAGAATAAAGCTCTCCGATATCAAGCAAATCCCCGGAGTAGACGGCATCGTCTGGGCGCTCCATTACAAGATGCCCGGCGAGGTGTGGGAGAAGAGCGAGATTGCCGAGGTGAAGCGGCAGCTTGACGAGTACGGCTTCAATATGGACGTTGTAGAATCGGTCAACGTTCACGACGATACCAAGATAGGACTTCCCACAAGGGATAAGTATATCGAAAACTACAAGACCACCATAAGAAATCTCTCGGAGTTCGGAGTAAAGGTTATCTGCTATAACTTTATGCCGATATACGACTGGACGCGCTCGGATCTTTTCCACCCCGACGGCGACGGCTGGACTGCCCTCTTTTACGAGAAGAATATGATTCAGGACGACTACAACGCTATGGCGAAGTATATTCTCGATTTTACCGAGAAGTACAATATGTCCTTCCCCGGCTGGGAGCCCGAGAGAATGGCGAAGCTCGACGAGCTCTTTAAGGCTTACGAGGGCGTCGACCACGAAAAGCTCTGGGAGAACCTTAAATATTTCCTTGAAGCTATAATGCCGACCTGCCGCGAGTGCGACATCAAAATGGCGATCCATATGGACGATCCGCCATGGGATATCTTCGGACTTCCGAGACTCCTCGTCAACGAGGAAAATATCGACCGCTTCCTTAGAATGGTGGACGACGAATACAACTGTCTCACCCTCTGCTCGGGAAGCCTCGGTGCAGACCCGAGAAATAACGTTGCCGATATCGTTCGCAAGCACTGTAAGAGAATAGCCTTCGCGCATATCAGGAACGTAAAGCATTTCGAGAACGGAGATTTCTCCGAGGCGAGCCACCGCGACTGCGACGGAGATACCGGCATTCTCGATATACTCAAAGCATATCACGACTCGGGCTTTGAAGGATACATTCGCCCCGACCACGGCAGACATCTGTGGGACGAGGGACCCGGAAGGGTTCGTCCGGGATACGGACTCTACGACCGCGCGCTCGGCATTATGTATATGCTCGGCGTATGGGATAGCCTTGAAAAATTCGATAAATAAGATAGGAGAACGAAAAAATGATAAAACTTCCACTCGATATAGATTATAAAGGAAAGGTAGTCGTAGTTACGGGAGCCGGCGGCCTGATTTGCGCAGCTATGGCAAGAGCCTTTGCACAGTCGGGCGCAAAGGTTGCAGCGCTTGACCTTAACGAAGAAGCGGTAAAGAAGCTTGCAGACGAGCTTCGCACAGAGGGCTTTATCTGCGAGGGCTACAAGGCAAACGTGCTTGATACCGATATGCTCGAAGAGGTGCACCGTGCGGTGCTTTCCGACCTCGGACCCTGCGACATTCTCGTCAACGGTGCAGGCGGAAACAACCCGAGAGCTACCACCGATAACGAGTATCAGCACGAGGCAAAGGAGGGGGGCAAATCCTTCTTCGACCTCGACGCGGCAGGCGTTGACTTCGTCTTCAAGCTCAACTTCCAGGGAACTCTCCTTCCTACGCAGGTTTTCGCAAAGGATATGGTGGAAAAGAAGGCAGGCTGCATTCTGAACATCTCCTCGATGAACGCCTACACCCCCCTTACCAAAATTCCTGCATACTCCGCGGCAAAGGCAGGTATCTCCAACTTTACGCAGTGGCTCGCAACCCACTTTGCAGGCACGGGCATTCGCTGTAACGCAATAGCTCCCGGCTTCCTCGTTTCCGCGCAGAACAGAGCGCTTCTCTTCGGCGAGGACGGAACGCCCACCGCAAGAAGTGCGAAAATACTTAACGGAACGCCCATGTCCCGTTTCGTAGATGCAAGCGAGCTCCTCGGCGCGACCCTCTTCCTGTGCGACGAGCGTTCGGCATCGGCAATCACCGGCGTCGTTCTCCCCATCGACTGCGGCTTCGCAGCATA
>JAZOMD010000028.1:0-2490 GCA_045653745.1 Eubacteriales bacterium
ACAAACCCAATCGGGATTGGTTGCAATATATGGCATATCATTAAGCAGGAGCTTGCAGGTATCCTCGAGCTTTTTGAAGGTAAGCTCATTATCGTTACCTAGAACTATACCCGAAATCCCATCGCATATATCGGTTACAACGTCAATCCCTGCTGCCCTAAGTTGCTCTTCGAAGGAGCGCGTTCCGAAGCAATAGAACCTTCTGCCCGAAAATTTCTCCTGTAAATAAAGAATAGTTGCATTCGTAGAGGTCAAAAAATCATCTTCCGTTGCTTCTATTCCGAGGCGATTAAGCTTAGCCACGTAAGCATCGGTGCTCTTTGAGGAATTGTTTGTCACAAAGAGATAGCGACCGCCGCGAGCCTTTACCTCTCTCAAAAATTCAAGAGTTCCGGGAAAAAGATTTTCATCAAGATATATCGTTCCGTCCATATCAAGAAGAAACAGCTTCTTCACAGAGAGTTTTTTCATTTTACAAATTCCTTTCTTCAGAAAAACTACTTAGACACGCAAAATAAAAGAGGCTGCGCCGCAGCACTCTTTTATTCAACAAAATATTAGTCGGGATAACCGTCAGGATTCATTTTCTGCCATCTTGCGGCATCCTCGCACATCTTGCTAAGATCGCGCTCTGCACTCCAGCCAAGAACGTTTTTAGCCTTAGCAGGGTCGGCATAGCAGGTGCCGATATCGCCGGGACGGCGAGGAGCAATTTTATATTTAATAGGAGAGCCCCATACGTCTCCAAACGCCTTTACTATCTCCAGAACCGAGTAGCCGTTACCGGTACCGACGTTAATAAAATCAACGCCACTCGTGCGCTTTGTATACTCAAGAGCCTTGAGATGAGCAAGAGCGAGATCAACGACGTGGATATAATCACGCACGCCCGTACCGTCGGGAGTATCGTAATCGTCGCCGAAGACACTAAGGCACTCAAGCCTTCCTGCAGCAACCTTTGCAACGTAAGGCAAGAGGTTGTTGGGGATACCTCTGGGATCTTCACCGATAAGGCCGCTCTCGTGAGCGCCGATAGGATTGAAATAGCGAAGAACACAAGCGGAGAGCTTTGGATTCGCCACACCGGTATCCTTGAGTATACGCTCTATCATAAGCTTGGTTTCACCGTACGGATTCGTGGTCGAAAGAGGAAAATCCTCACTGATAGGAACCGTCTTGGGAAGGCCGTACACGGTTGCAGAGGAGCTGAATACTATTCTGTATACCTCGTGCCTTAGCATACAATCAAGAAGATTAAACGTTCCTGTAAGATTGTTATGATAATAAAGCAGCGGCAAAGCGCAGGACTCGCCAACAGCCTTAAGGCCTGCGAAATGAATTACCGAGTCTATCTCGGGATAATCACAGAACACCTTATCGAGAGTTTCCTTATCAAGAAGGTCACACTTGATAAAAACAGGTCTCTTGCCTGTAATTTTTTCTATTCTGTCAAGCACGCAAAGCTTACTGTTAGAAAGATTATCAACGATGATAACATCCTCACCGATATTAAGAAGCTCTACGGTAGTGTGAGAGCCTATATAACCGGTTCCACCCGTTACAAGAATAGCCATATTTATCTCCTTTTTATTTTCAGTAATATTTTTTAAAAACAAAAAAGAGCAGAACTAACTACTCTTTTTTGAACAATATTAGTCAGCGTAAACGCTAACCTGCTTCTTGCCACCTGCGATATGCTCGAACTTAACGGTTCCGTCTACAAGTGCAAAGAGGGTATCATCAGTACCGATACCTACGTTGTTACCGGGATGAATCTTAGTGCCGCGCTGTCTAACGAGAATGTTGCCGGCAAGAACTGCCTGACCGTCAGCTCTCTTAACGCCAAGACGCTTGGACTCGGAATCACGACCGTTTTTGGTAGAACCAACGCCCTTCTTGTGGGCGAAGAACTGTAAACTAATCTTCAACATTTTTCCTGTACCTCCATAATTGATAGCGGCATATGCCGCGAGAGAGTTTGCTTACGGCTTCCGTTCAACCTCTTTTACGTCGAGGTAGTCATAATACTCCTCGGTAAGGTCCATAAGCTGGAAGAAGTAAGCCTGAATAAGACCCGACACTGCATAACGCTTTCTCTCATCCTCCTCGAACTCGGGGAGTGCCGCTTTTGCAATCAGACGTATATCCGTGGTCTTCTCATCAATGGTGTAATCCACCGTAGATGCGTAAGAAACCTCGATAGCGTTGATGATGAGCATTGTCATACTCGAGAGAGCTGAGCAAAGTATGTCCTCGCCTGACTCGGCGAAACCCGTATGTCCCTGCTCCTCGAAGCCGTAAAATATACCGTCGGTCTTATAAAAAGTAATGGTAGTCATTAAGGCTTAGCCCTCGATCTTTTCGATCTGAATCTTGGTATAGTCCTGACGATGACCGATCTTCTTCTTTTCGTTCTTCTTTGCCTTGTACTTGATAACGTCGATCTTCTTGGACTTGCCGTTCTTGACAACGCTTGCAACTACGGTTGCA
>JAZOMD010000029.1:0-2356 GCA_045653745.1 Eubacteriales bacterium
CTTCAGAATTACGACTGCCCCGTTCTTGCGAAGATTCCCGACCTCGTTAACGCAAAGGGAAGCAAGAAGTACGGATACTACTACAAGCGCAAAGAAGAAAACAAGTGAGAGAGGCGGTGTAAGAAATGAGGCTTTTCAAAAGAGAATACAATCTCTCCAACGCGGATGAGATTCATCAGAGAACATTACATAAGAACCTTGAGTTCACGGCTCTTGAGCAGTATAAGCTTCTGAGAGCAAACCTCGAGTTTACCGTTCCCGAGGGAACGAAGTGTCCGATTATCGGCGTAACGAGCTCGATAAGAGGCGAGGGAAAGAGTACCACCTCGATAAACCTCTCCTTCGTTCTTGCCGAGAAGGGAAGCAAGGTTCTGCTTATCGACGGAGACCTGCGTCTTCCCTCGGTTGCAAAGAAGATGGGAATAGAGAATGCTCCCGGTCTTACGAATATGCTTATAGGTCAGTGCGAGAAGACGCTTGAGGACTTCAAGTCGGATATCCTCGACACCTGGTACATTATGCCCTCGGGCGATATCCCCCCGAACCCCTCGGAGCTTCTCGGCTCGAGCAGAATGGGTACGCTTCTTGAGACCCTCAGAGAGCAGTTTGACTACATAGTAGTTGACCTTCCGCCCGTAAATATCGTTTCCGATGCGCTTTCCATATCGGGAATGACCTCGGGTATGGTTCTCGTTATCAGAGAGAAATATACCGAGAAAAAAGAGCTTAAGAGATGTTACAGACAGCTTAAGATGTCTAATGCGAACATTCTCGGCTGCGTTCTTGCCGGAGTTGATTCCGCAGGCTCGAGCTACTCGAAGTACAAGAAGTATAAGTATTACAAGTATTATAAAAAGTCCGAATATCACGAGTAAAAACTATTGCCCAGCGAACAAAAAACTGTAGCAAAGGAATTTTTGGATATGATAGACTGGCACAGTCACGTTTTGCCCGATATGGACGACGGAAGCCGCAGCCTTGAGGAAAGTCTTGCGATGCTTTCGGCTCTTAAAGAGCAGGGGATATCGGCGGTCGTTGCAACTCCGCATTTTTATGCTAACGACGACTCGGTTGAGAGCTTTCTTGATAGGCGTAGCGATTCGTACGCCAACCTTTTGGGTGGTCTCACAGCGGCGCACCCGCGCGTTTTGTGCGGAGCCGAGGTTGCGTATTACCCGGGTATAGCAAGGCTTAAGGATTTAAGACGGCTTACGATAGAGAATACCAACCTGCTTTTGCTCGAGATGCCTATCTCGAGGTGGTCGGAGGCGACGGTAAACGAGATTATCGAGCTTTCCGCGGCGCGCGGCGTTGCGGTTGTTCTCGCCCACGTGGAGCGTTGCATAACGCTTCAGAGCAGGGCGGTTGTGAACAGGCTTATCAGAAACGGCATTCTTATGCAGGTGAACGCGAGCTTTTTCGGCGGATTTTTCACGGGGCGCAAGGCACTTCGCCTCATAAGGAGCGGAGTGGTTCACTTCATCGGCTCGGATTGCCACAATATGACCTCTCGCCCACCGCGCATCAGCACGGCGTATGAGCTTATAAGAAAAAGGCTCGGCGATAGCTTTATATCCCAGATGAATCGGTACGGACACCGCGTTCTCGAGGAGTGAACGCATCTTTCAAAGCGCGTCAGAGGCTATTATGTAAAGTTTTGTTGACGTTTTCGTCGGATTTGAGCACAATTGAGCTATACTCTGCCCAAGCGGCACAAGTTTATCTAACCGGGAGTATTGATGTGTATAAGTACGTTGTAAAAAGGCTGTTCGATATTATACTGTCGGGCATAGCAATTATTATATCTGCAGTACCGATGCTGATCGTCGCTATCGCAATCAGGATTGACTCAAAGGGTCCGGTGCTGTTCAAGCAGAAGCGAATAGGAAAGAACAAAAAAGGCGAGATTTCCTATTTCATGATATGGAAATTCAGAAGCATGAGGGCGGATACGAAGGACGACGTTCCTACGCATCTTTTGAAAAACCCTGAGCAGTACATAACTCGCGTCGGCAGGTTCATACGCAAGACGAGCATTGACGAGCTGCCGCAGATTTATCAGGTGTTTCTCGGCAAGCTTTCCTTGATTGGCCCGCGTCCGGGTCTTTGGAACCAGGTGGACCTTTGGGAGGAGCGCGAGAAGTACGGCGCCAACAACGTCAAGCCGGGAATCACCGGCTGGGCGCAGATTAACGGTCGCGACGAGCTCGAAATCCCCGTAAAGGCGAAGCTCGACGGCGACTATGCCAAAGCCCTCAACAAAGGCTGGTTCAGGGGCTTTATTATGGATATAAAATGCCTCTTCGGTACGTTTTTCGCGGTGCTGAAATCAGACGGCGTCGTCGAAGGCGGCACG
>JAZOMD010000030.1:0-26250 GCA_045653745.1 Eubacteriales bacterium
CCGTTCATAGCCATATTGAGCGTACGCGGTATGGGAGTTGCAGTAAGCGTTAAAACGTCAACGCCGACCGACATTTCCTTGAGCTTTTCTTTCTGCGATACGCCGAAGCGCTGCTCCTCGTCGATTATAAGAAGACCGAGGTCGCGGAATTCTATTTTCTTCGATAAAAGCTTGTGAGTGCCTATTAGAATATCGGTCTCACCGCGCTTTACCTTGCGGAGTATCTCCGCCTCTTCTTTCGGCTTCTTGAAGCGCGAAAGAACCTCGACCGTAACGGGATAGCCGCGCATACGGGAGAGTGCGGTCTGGTAGTGCTGCATTGCAAGAATCGTGGTCGGAACCAAAATAGCTACCTGCTTTCCGCCCATTATAGCCTTGAAGGCTGCGCGAAGCGCCACCTCGGTTTTTCCGAATCCGACGTCTCCGCAAAGCAATCTGTTCATCGGCACGGGTCTTATCATATCCGCGCCTATCTCTCTTATCGCCTGCGCCTGCGAGTCGGTGAGCTCGTACGGAAAGGCGTCTGCAAAGTCGTATTCAAGCTCGGAATCAGCGGGGAATGCAAAGCCCGGGCTATTCTGTCTCTCTGCGTAAAGCGCGATAAGCTCCTTGGCTATATCCTTCGCCGCGCTCTTTGCCTTCGACTTAGTTCTCTGCCAGTCGCCCCCACCCATCTTCGAGAGCTTTACCTTGCCGTCCTTATCCCTCTCGCCGATGTATTTGCCTATCATTTCAAGGCGGTCGCAGGGTACGAAAAGCTTATCCGTGCCTGCGTATCTTATGGTTATATAGTCCTTGGTGATGCCGTCAACCGTCACCGCCTCCATACCCTCGAAAAGACCTATACCGTAGCTTGCGTGAACTACGTAGTCTCCGGGCGAGAGCTCGGCGTGGCTCATAAGGCGCGCGCCTGCGCCGCCTACCGAACGGAGGATTCTCTGCCTTCTGCGGTTTTGCATAACCGCCCTGCCCTTGTCCTCTGCCATAGAGAGGACGGCAATCTTGGGCATAATAAGGTCGTAGCCCTCGGTGTGTCCGACGGTAACGAAAATCCGTCCGCCGTCTGCCTCTGCTATATTTATCTCCCTATCAAAGACGGGAGTGACGGCAAAGCCGTCCGACTCGAGCACCGACATAAGCGACTCCGCGCCCTGCCGTGTCTCGGATACTATCAGAATTCTGTATAGCGACTTACGGAAGTTTTCAAGGTCCTCACACAGCATTGCAGGATTCTTTCCGTAGGAAACCGTCCTTCTGCATCTGAAGCCGAAAAGACCCGAGAGCTTCATCGAGCCGACGCCGCCTGCGAAGGGGTTAAGGTGTACTGTGAGATTTCTTTCAAGATGGGAAGCGTACTCCGAGGGCTCTGCCGAATAGCTTGCCGCCCTTTCGGTGACCTCGCCCTTTGAAAGAAGGCTATCCTTCTGCTCCTTTAGGTAGTCCGTCTGCTTTTTTAATTCCTCGGCACAAGCGCTCGTGCCGACGGTTATCACTATTCCCCTTCCCTCTTTGAAATAAGAAAGAAGGCTTGCCCTCTCGGTGTAAAGCACGCCGAGGTATTTGTCTATAAAGTCCACGGGAAGGTCGCTTGCGAGCACCGCCTCCTCGCGCATCAGCCTCTCGCGGCCCTCGTCGGTCTTCACCGAACCGAGAAGCGAGCGCACCTCGGAAAGCACGCGCTCCCTTGCCGCCTTATCGACGAGCGCCTCTCTTGCAGGGAGCAGGAGCACCGACTCTGGCTGCGACTCCGAGCGCTGACTTATCGGGTCGAAATAGGCAAGGCGGTCTATCTCGTCGCCGAAAAACTCGACACGTACCGGCATATCCGAGTCTGCACCCCAGAAATCAACGATATCTCCGCGGCGCGAAAACTGACCTGCACCGTCAACTGCATCAACCCTTGCAAAGCCGAGCCTTGTGAGTCTATCGGCAAGCTCGGTGGGCGGTATCTCCTCTCCGAGAGCAAGGCGAACCGAGGAAGAAAGAAGCTCTGCCCTCGGCATAGTATAAGAAAGCGCGGCAGAGGGTGTTGCTACCACCGCGTCAAGCTCGCCCGAGGCGAGCGAGTAAAGCACCGATAGCCTCTCACGGTCAACGTCGTGAGAGGCTTTTACGTTATGAAAAACTAATTCGCGCCGTTTGTACGCGGCGGCGCGCAGACCTGCCTCGGAGAGTAGGGCGCACAGCCTTTCCCTCTCGACCTCGCCGCCAACCGTGACGAGGACGGGTCCGTCCGAGAGCCTTACCGCCTCGATTACGCTTTCAACGATAAATGCGTCCTCCGCACCGCCCGAAAGTCCGTTTACCGCAATCGGCAGGGGCTCGGTGGGCGAAAGATACGCCGTCTTCAGCGCACTAAGGAAGGAGGTGTACTCTCTGTCTGCTCGTATAAGAGCCGAAAGTCTTTTCATATTTAACCTATAAAATCCGCATTTTACGGATTATTTTGAATACCTGTTCATAGCTCCGTCTATGTCTCCCGAAACCATCATAGAGACCGCAGAGGAAATATCGGGGAGTCTTTCAAGAAGGCTTTTCATATCCGCCTCGGGAAATCCGCCGAGCACCCAGGAAACGAGGTCGCTCTCGGGGGTGGGCTTCTTTCCTACTCCGATTTTTATTCTCGGAAAATCCTCCGAGGAAAGGTGGGCTATCACGCTTTTAAGTCCGTTATGTCCCCCTGCTGAGCCCTTGCGCCTTATGCGTATTATTCCGGGGTCAAAGCTGATTTCGTCGTGAAGCACTATAACCCTCTCGGGGGGTATTTTATAAAAGGTTGCCGCCTCGCCTATCGCAACGCCGGAGTTGTTCATTAAGGTCGTGGGCTTCATAAGAAGCACTCGCGCACCGCCGACGGTAGCCTCGGCGACGGTGGAATGAAACTTCACGCGGTCGATTTTCACGCCTGCGTCCTCGGCAATTTTGTCTATGGCAATAAAGCCTGCGTTATGCCTCGTGCGCTCGTATTGCCTGCCGACGTTGCCAAGTCCTGCTATTATATGCGTTATAGGCGCGGCGCTCTCCTTTTTCTCTATTTTCTTAAAGAGGTCGAATATATTGCTCATTTTATGCGCCACGCCTCCGCCGATGCGTCCGAAGGAAGCATAAGAGCACCTCTCGGAGAGAGGCTAACCGAGCCGACGCTAGGTCCGTCGGGAAGGCAGGAGCGCTTGAACTGCTGAGCAAGGAAGCGTCTCTCAAATACCGAGAGCCAGCCCTTTATTTCCTCCTCGGAGTAGTAGCCCTCGTGCGCGACGAGCGCAAGACGGAGAATCTTCTCGGGAGTATATCCGTAACGGACGGTGTAGTAAATGAAGAAATCGTGGAGCTCGTACGGTCCGACAAGCTGCTCGGTGCACTGCGCTATCTCTCCGTCCTTCGGGGGAAGGAGCTCGGGAGAGACGGGGGTGTCGAGAATATCGGAAAGAGCTGCCGCAGCCGATGCGTTGCCCGATAGAGAAAGCTCGTCTTTTTCGTATGCAACGAGGTGGCGAAGAAGGGTTTTCGGTACACCTGCGTTTACTCCGTACATCGACATATGGTCGCCGTTGTAGGTAGCCCAGCCGAGGGCAAGCTCGGAGAGGTCGCCCGTACCGTCGACTATGCCGCCCTCGGCGTGTGCAATATCCATAAGCACCTGCGTGCGCTCTCTCGCCTGCGCGTTCTCGTAAACCGCGTTATAGCTCTCCGAGTCGTGACCTATATCCTCGAAGTGGCGCGTGACAGCCGCCTTTATATCAATACATCTGAGGCTCACGCCGAGCGACTCGGCAAGGCTCTCTGCGTTGCTCTTGGTTCTTTTCGTAGTGCCGAAGCAGGGCATCGTCACAGCTATGATATTCTTTTTATCGAACGAAGCGAGCTCTGCCGCCCTTACCGCAACGAGAAGCGCGAGGGTGGAGTCAAGACCGCCCGAAACTCCGATAACCGCACTCTTTGAGTGCGAACGGATAATTCTGCCTGCAAGTCCGTGCGCCTGAATATCGAGTATCTCTGGCGCGCGCTCGGCAAGCGCCTCGGGGTCCTCGGGCACGAAGGGAAGCCTTCTGACGCCGAGAAGCTCGGTTTCTCTTTTGGGTAGCGAAAAATACGCGTAGGTATAATCGTCGCCCACTCTGAACTCGTTTTTCTTAAGACGAAGCTGCTCTGTGCGCTCCGCGTCTATTACGGCGTAAAGAAGACCTGCGCGATAGGGCTCTGCCTCAGCGAGAATATCACCGCACTCGGCAATCACCGAGCGAGAGGCGTAGACCGCGTCGGTTCCGCTCTCGTATTCCGAAGCGGCAGAGAGGACTATCGAGGAAAGAGTCACCGAAGACTCCGAGGAAAGGAAGGTAAGAAGCCTTTCTCTTATTCCTGCGCTCTCGGGCTGGGCTACGGGAATTACTATAAGATTCGCTCCCGAAACCGCGTGGCTTCTGATGGGCGAGAGGGGCGCCTCTGCATCTCTGCCGACCACCGCCGCAACCGAAAGGGACGGCATAGTATCGGGGGTGACGAGAATATCGGTGCCAAGGAGAGTGTCCTGACCTGCGAAGCTGACCTCGAGGGTATCGCTCGGTGCCTGGGCGAAATAGCGCGAATCCGCCGTATGCGAGGGGATAAGGGCGAGAAGCTCGCCGCCTGCGACCGCCGCAGTGACGTTATACACTCTGCCGAGTATAAGCGCAGGGAGTCCTACGAAGGAAAGAATCCCGAGCTCGCGCGTTTTCTCTATATATTCTCCGAGCGCCTCCTCTGCCGAAAGAAGGAGTCTTCTCCCGAAGAAAAGATCTCCTGCGGTAGCACCCGTAAGGGAAAGCTCAGGGAATACGACAATACTCGCTCCGTCGGCATAAGCCGTCTCTGCGAGCTTAATATGCTCACTTTTGTTTGCATTTACAGCGCCTACGCCGATAACGGGAGAGGCTGCGGCAACTTTAATAAATCCGTTTTTCATTTTCTTTCTCCGTGCTTTATTCCTTCACGAGGATAAGCTCCTTAGCATAGGGAAGCCCCTCGATAGCCTCGCAGAGGGTGTGCCACTCGGCGAGCTTGTGACTGCGGCGAGCGTAATAAATGTTGATAAGCACCTCGTAGTTCATACTCACCGTTCTCATCTGATTATAAGAGGACGGAAGGAGCTGTATCATATTGTGCCAGGGCTCCTTGTCCTTAGTCTCGTTAAAGCGAACTCTTTCGCCCTCGAGATACGCAATAACCGAGTCGAGCACCGCGAGGCACTCCTCGTTCATTCTGTCGTGCGAGAAATCGTCGCGCTCAAACGCCTTTGCCTGTATCTTGTGCATAGTCGAGGTGGAGTTTGCAACCGTGCCTACCTTGTAGGTATCGAACTCCTTCCACCAATAAAGAGGAGCGGTTATATCCATCGAGACGAATATCTGACGGAGGAATTTTCTGTGGTCGCTCCCGGCCTTCGCAAGACGCGAGGCAAGCGAAAGGTCGTTTTCACCAAGGATGAAATTCCCCTTCTCATCGTAATGAGAATCCATTCTCGCCCAGCTATTAAGAGGATTTCTCGCACCTCTTATAGCGTTCTCCATATTCATTACCGAAACCTTTTCTACCTTCAACATCTGAAAACACCTCCGAAAGTTAAAAACATATCGTATTATTTTAACATATATTTTGGGTCTTGTCAATTAGAGACTTAAAAAATTACGCGTGCGAAAAAATATTTTCGCAAATAATTGTAAATTTTCAAAATATATATTTATTTTTTCCGAAAGTTATGCTATAATGTTATAATCAGCGTATTATCGCCGATTTTGAAAGATCGTTAAAAACATAAACAAGTCAGAGAAAAAGGATACCCGAAATGAAGAAAAATTGCGATAAAGGCTCCTGCCCTGCAAGACTCGGTAAGGTCGGCGGACAGGCAGTTCTCGAGGGAGTTATGATGAAGGCTGGCGACCGCACTGTAACGACCTGCAGAAAGGAAGACGGCTCGCTCGTGGTAAACGACGACAGCTTCGTTTCCGTAAGAAAAAAACACAAGATACTTAATATTCCCATTCTGCGCGGAATTATCAGCTTTGTGGAATCGCTCGTCTTAAGTATGAAAACTCTCGGTGCGAGTGCAGAGGCTATGGGACTCGAGGAAGAGGAGCCCGGCAGATTCGAGCGCTGGCTCAAAAACAAGCTCGGCGTCCGTATTATCGACTTCCTTATGGTGGTCGCAACCGTGCTCGGCGTTTGCCTCTCGGTTCTCCTGTTCGTGCTTTTGCCCGGCTGGATTTCATACGGAATAAACGCGCTCACCCTTTATCTTTTCGAGCTAGAGCTCGGAGCGTTTACGGCGGTTGTCGAGGGCGTTGTGAAGATAGGAATTTTCCTTTTATATCTCTCGCTCGTCGCGCTCATGCCCGATATAAAGCGCACCTTTATGTATCACGGCGCCGAGCATAAATCCATCGCCTGCTTTGAGGCAGGTGACGAGCTCACCCCCGAAAACGCGAAGCGTCACTCGCGCTTCCACCCGAGATGCGGAACGAGCTTTATGTTCTTTATGATACTGATAGGCATTTTCGCAGGTCTTTTCATAAAGATAGTCTTCAAAGGGCTCGATATGTGGGTTTACACTCTCATAAGACTCGCAATTCTTCCCCTGCTCGTCGGACTCGGCTTTGAGGTAATACTCCTTGCTGGAAAGCACCCGAATTTTATCACAAGACTCATTTCCGCACCCGGTCTCTGGGTACAGAAGATAACCACGCGCGAGCCCACCGAGGATATGCTCGAGGTTGCGATAACCTCTATCAAGTGCGCTCTGCGTGACGATTTCCCGGAGTTTAAGGAATTCTTTGAAAGTGCGCCTTGGGAGAAGAAGCCCGAGGTAATCGCCGAGGAAAGCGGTGCACAGGCTGCCGAGGTAATCACCGAGGACGGCGACGCGCAGGCTACCGAGGAAGAAAACGGAACTTCGGCACCAGAGAGCGAGACCGCCGAAGCGGCAGAAGCCACCCACCCTATCGAGTGCGACAATGCCGAGGAAGCAGAAAAAACCGCGCACGGGGAAAGTGAAAATGACGATTAAGGAAGCCGAGGAACGCCTTCGCACAGTGGGCGTGCCCGACCCGAGAGACGAGGCGAGGAGAATTTTCTCGCTTATCGGCGGCACCCCACACCACCGCCTGCTCTCCCCTCTTTTCGAGACGAGCGACGCGCGCGTTATCCGGGCGATAGAGAAAAGGTGTGAGAGGATTCCACTCGCCTACATAATCGGCGAGGTGGACTTCTACCGTGAAAGATACCGCATCACTCCCGACTGTCTTATACCGCGCCCCGACACCGAAATACTCGTTGAGCGTGCGATAAGCCTTCTTCCCGAGGGAGCGCGCTTTCTCGACCTTTGCACGGGCTCGGGCTGCGTTGCGCTCTCCGTGCTGAGAAACACGAAAAACACGCGCGCGGTTGCCGTCGATATATCGGGCGGGGCACTCGCTACGGCAAAGGAAAACGCGGTGCGGCTCGGGCTTTCGGACAGAATAGAGTTCATAAACTGCGACGTACTGAAGGAAGAAATAGAGGGCGACTTTTTCGCCGTACTCTCTAACCCCCCGTACGTCTCGGAAAGCGCCTACGCCTCGCTCGAGGAAGAAATATACCGCGAGCCGAAAATCGCCTTTCTCGGCGGAGAGGACGGCGCCGACTTCTACCGCGCCCTGACGCCGCTTTACAGAGAAATCTGCGAGCGCGGAGGCTTTATCGCCTACGAAATAGGCTACGACCAGGGAGAAGTGCTAAAGAAAATCGCGAAGGAAAATTCCCTCCACTGTGAAATAACTCCCGACCTTTCGGGAAACGACAGGGTTGCGATTCTTAGCGCGCTAAAGGAGTAACACGAGAGTGCAAAAGCTCCCCCTATCCGGAAAAAACCAAAACCGAGCCGACAAGTCCTGCGGCTAACCATAATTTCACTTCGTCATAAACTGTGGTGAGGTGATTTTATGAAAGAAAAAAAGAAAACCGTCGCGCTCCTTTACGGAGGAGAAGGATACGAGCACGAGGTCTCCCTCAAGGGAGCCGTGACTATCTATCCGAAAATAGACCCACAAAGATTTGACAAAATACCCATACTTATAACTCGCTCGGGGCGCTGGCTGACCCCGGGAATATGGAACGGCGAGCCGCCTACGGACGAGAGGACGAAGGGTCTTTTCGAGGCACTTCCTGCAAAAAGAGACGGGATAGGCGGATTTCTCACCGAAAGAGGCTTTATCGAAACCCAGGCCGTTTTCCCCCTTTTGCCCGGAGATTTCGGCGAGGACGGGATTATCGCAGGCGTGCTTGAAAACGCGAAAATCCCCTACGTCGGTCAGGATACCCTGACGGGAGCGCTCCTGTCGGATAAGGCGTACACCAAGGCGTACGCAGAGAGGCTCGGAATATCCACCGTGCCGTGGATATATTCGGTAAACGAGAACGGAGAGTCCGCAAAAACGCGCGCCGAAAGGGAGCTTGGCTACCCCCTTTTCATAAAACCTGCAAGGCTTGGAAGCTCGGTCGGCGCAGGAATGGTAAGCTGCCCCGAGCAGTTCTCGGGAGCATACGAAAAGGCGAGCCTTCTCGGCAAAAAAAGAGTTCTTATAGAAAAGGCTGTAAAAATCAAATCCGAGCTCGAATGTGCATATTTTGACGCAGAAGGCGAAGAATTATTTACAAATGTTGGCGAAATATCGACGAACGGCGGCTTCTACGACTACGAGTCGAAATACGGAGACGCGCACCCTTTTGAGATAAGAGAGAGTGCAAAAATCCCGAAGGCGTTCGAGGACGAGGTTCGCTCGGCGGCGAAAATCCTCGCAAGAGGAATAGGAGTGCGCGACCTTGCAAGAATAGATTTCTTCCTCTCCGAGGAGGGCGACCTTTTCTTCAACGAGATAAATCCTATGCCCGGCTTCACAGATGGAAGTCTCTATTTGCGGCTGCTATCGCACTCGGGAATTTCGCAGGGGCGTGCCGTGTGCGCACTCATAGACTCGGCGCTCTCGCGGCTTATATGATAGGAATATTTGACAGCGGAGTCGGCGGATTTGCCTCTCTCGGAGAGCTGCGCCGTCTTATACCGCACGCAGACATCACCTACCTTGCCGACAGAAACAACGCACCCTACGGCAGAAAAACCAAAGACGAGCTTGTCGGTCTTGTAAAAAACGATATATCGGTATTACGCGCTCTCGGAGCAAAGAAAATACTTATTGCCTGCTGTACGGCTTCGGCAATCCACGAGTATCTTCCGAGAGAGGATAAGGAAATCTCCTTCCCCATAATCAAGCCTGCGGCAAAGAGAGCCGCGGCACTCGGAAAAAGAATAACCGTTATAGCCACCGAATACACCGTAGGCTCGGGCGCCTTCTCTCGCGCGATAGCCGAGTTCTCGGGAGAATGCCGAGTCAGTGAGATTTCGGCGCAGAGCCTCGTATCCTTGGCCGAGAGCGAGGTGCACGGCGATGGCTGCCCGTGGGGAGATGCCTTGCTTCGGCGAACCGCAGAGGAAATAGAGAAAACCGAGCCCGAGGTGCTTATTCTCGGCTGCACGCACTTCTCTCATCTTGAAAAAAAGCTCACGGATAGACTCCCGGGAGTTGTCACGGTCTCGCCCGCCGTGCTCGGTGCGAGAGCCCTCTTTCGGGAGCTTTCGGAAAAGGGCTTACTGTACGAAGAAAAACGCGGAGCAACCCGTCTCCGTTATCTATAAAAAAACAAGAAATTCTGAAAAGAGGACGAAAAAATGGGAAAATACAGACGCGGAAGAATAAACGACGCCGTCGCCGAAGAGCTCGCAGTTGCGCTCGGAGAGCTGCGCGAGCCGAAGGTTATTGACAACTTTATCAGCATAACCCGTGCCGAGGTCGCACCCGACCTCAGATTTGCAACCGTATATTTCTCCTGCATAGGAAACTCCGAGGAAGCGGCAGAGGGCCTTAAAAAGTGCACGGGTATCCTTCGCCACCACCTCGCAAGAGAGCTTAATCTGCGAATCACCCCCGACCTTCGCTTCGTGAAGGACGGCTCTATCGAGCACGGTGCAAAGATAGCTAAATTCCTCGAGGAAATAAAGGCGGCCGGCGGAGAGCGTGACGAAAATGTCTGATTTCAAGGCACTCACGCTTGACGAGCTCTGCGACGCGCTTCTCAAAGTAGATAACCCTCTCGTGCTTATGCATATAAGACCCGACGCGGATACCGTCGGAACTGCGGGCGCGCTTCTTGAAATATTCCGACTTCTCGGCAAAGAGCCTCTTTACGAGCTCGACGGAGAAATTCCCGAGAGGCTTCTCTTTCTTCTCGAGGGAGAGGAGCGCGCACAGTCGACTGACGGACTTACCCCCGTGGCGGTTGACGTCGCCTCGCCTGCGCAGCTCGGAGCACTTTACGAAAAGCTCACCGTCGCACTGACGGTGGACCACCACGCGGTTGCTGAGCCCTTTTCTCCGAATTACACCGTACCCACGGCGTCTAGCGCCGGCGAGGTTTTACTCTCCGCCTCAGAGGAGCTCGAAAGAAGGGGCGCTCTTAAAATCAACAAAAAAATTGCCGAGAGGCTTTACGCCGCAATATCCTCGGATACGGGCGGATTTATGTTCTCGAACGCAAAGGAAAGCACCCATCTTGCCGTCTCGCGCCTTTTGCGGCTCGGCATAGATTCTGCGGATATCAACAGACGCCTCTTTTTCTCGAAAACCAAAGGGGCGATAAGAGCAGAGGGTGCTGTCGGCGAGAGCCTTCGCACCGCCGCTGACGGAAAAATCGCCTACGCGCTTATAGACGCCGAGAAAATCGACTCTCTCGGGCTCGCCTTTTCCGACTTCGAGACCGCGATAGACGTGGTTCGCTCGCTCGGTACGGCAGAAATAGCCTTCATAATCAAGGAAACCGACAAGGGCGAATTCAAGGCGTCGCTGCGCTCGACGGGTCCCGACGTCGCCTCGGTTGCAAAGCGGCACTCGGGCGGTGGACATATCCGCGCGGCAGGCTGCACGCTTAAATACCCTTCTATCGAAAAAGCCGCCGAGGTGCTCCTTGGCGAGCTTCTGGAAATACTTTAAAACAAAAGCACCCCTCACGGGGCGCAAAGGAGAAAGCTATGAAAAAAATTACTAAAGCAATTATTCCGGCGGCAGGTCTCGGAACGAGAATGCTCCCCATCTCTCACGCAGTTCCGAAGGAAATGCTCCCGATAGTAGACCTTCCTGCCGTATATTACCTCGTAGAGGAAGCGGCAAAAAGCGGTATCACCGATATACTTATCATAACCAACCGCGACAAGGACGCTATGGAAGACTTCTTCGACCTCTCTGTTGAATATGCAAACGCACTTTCGGCAAAGGGTCGCACAAAGGAGCTTGACGAAATAAAGAGAATTGCCGATATGGCAAACGTGTATTTCCTTCGCCAGAAGGAGACCAAGGGTCTCGGCCACGCCGTCGGAAGGGCGAGAAAGTTCGTAGGGGACGAGCCATTTATCGTGCTCTACGGCGACGATATTATCTTCTCGAAGACCCCCGTGTGCCGTCAGCTCGCCGACGTTTACGAAAAGTACGGCAAGCCCGTCGTAGGCGTAAAGCCCGTAGCCCCCGAGCTTCTTACCAAATACTGCTCGCTGAAGGTCGAGCCGGTAGATGGCAAGGCAGGACTCTCCTACTGCACCGATATGATAGAAAAGCCGAAGCCCGGTGAGGAGTTTTCAAACCTCTCCATACTCGGCAGAGTTCTTCTTACACCCGAGATTTTCGACGTTATAGACGCGCTCGAGCCTGGTGCAGGCGGTGAATATCAGCTCACCGATGCTATGAAAAAGATTGCCGTCGAGTCGGGCGTTTACGCACTCGAGTTTGAGGGCGAGCGCTACGATATGGGCTCGAAGACGGGATTCCTCAAGGCAAACGTAGTAAAGGGTCTTGCCCACCCCGAGACCGCCGAGGAATTTAAAGCGTTTATAAAGGAGCTCGCAAAGGAGCTCGCGTGAAAGCTTGGTAACAGCTACTTTTTAATTAGCGGATTTCACGCCGGAATTTTCGCGATTCGGAGCCTTATTCCAAATCGTCGTGCAAAACACGATACCGAAAATTCATAGACGTTTTGTGTCGCCCTAAGCAGCGGCAGAATGGAGATTATTTTATGGAAATCAGACGCGCGATACCCGACGACGTAATAGGAATCGCCCGACTCGAGGCAGAGTGCTTTCCCGACCCGTGGAGCGAGAGGGAGCTTTTCCCCTACGTATGCTCCGAGGACGGTATGGCGTTTTCCGTCGTCGAGGACGGAGAGATAATTGCCTATATTGTCGGCAGAGTTATCGCACCCGAGGGCGAGATATACAGAATTGCCGTCAAAAAGGAAAAGCGAGGACGTGCTATCGGCTTCCGTCTTCTCTCCTACGCTATGAAGACGGAAAGAGGCAGAGGCCTTGAAACCGTCTTTCTCGAGGTGCGCTCGGGCAACGTCCCTGCCATACGCCTTTACTCCTCGTACGGATTTAAAAAGATGGGGATAAGAAAAAATTATTACAAGAACCCAACCGAGGACGCAACTCTTATGGTTTTGGGTTTTAGACACGAATTTGACAACTAACATTTACATATTTCGGAGAAAACAATGATAATTCTTGCATTTGAGAGCTCGTGCGACGAAACGAGCGCTGCGGTGGTCGTCAGAGAGGACGATGGCAGCTTCACCGTAAAATCAAATATTATTGCTTCGCAAATAGAGACACACAGGCTCTACGGCGGAGTAGTCCCCGAGATAGCGAGCAGGGCGCACACAGAGGCGATATCGCGCATAACCTACGAGGCTCTCGAGGAAGCCGGAGTCTCGCTTTCCGAGGTCGGACTGATAGCGGTTACCGCGAACCCCGGACTCATCGGCGCGCTGCTTGTCGGTGTGAATTTTGCAAAGGCGCTCGCCTCGGCAAGGTCCATACCTCTCGTTGCGGTAGACCACGTAAAGGGTCATATCGCGGCGGCGTATCTCACTACCCCGGCACCGAAGCCCCCCTTCCTCGCGCTTGCTCTTTCGGGCGGACACACGGCGATATACGAGGTGCGTTCTTATACCGATTTTTACACGGTCGGCACCACGCGCGACGACGCGATAGGCGAGGCGTTTGATAAAATAGGAAGAATTATCGGCATTCCCTACCCTGCCGGCAAGGGCTTCGACGAGCTTTCCCGTGAGGGCTACCGCCTTGCGACGGGGCTTGACGAGGACTTCTACGATAAGTACAAAAAGAGCGCGGCATACCGCGACCCCGAAATGAATCTGCCCTCTCCTGCTCTTGCAGACGGAAGCCTCGACTTCTCCTTCTCGGGTCTTAAGACGGCGGCGATAAATCTTCTTCACAGGTTCGAGCAAAGCGGAAGGGAGCTTTCCCACCCGTTGTTTGCCGCACGCTACACCTACGAGGCGGTTGAGGCGGTGAAGAAAAAGACCGAGGCGGCACTTCTCAAATACGGAAAAATCCCCCTCGTCGTTGCAGGCGGAGTTGCCGCAAACTCGCACCTGCGCTACGCGCTTAAAAAGCTCACCGAAAGGCTCGGCGTCGAGCTCTATATTCCACCGGTTTCGCTTTGCGGAGACAATGCGGCTATGATTGCCGCCGAGGGCTACTACGAATATACCGAAAACGGTCCGAGCGACTCCTCGCTTAACGCTTCAGCCCTTGACACTATCACACCGAAAGGACTTTAAGAATAATGGAAAGCATAGATAAGATACACGGAACCTACGAAAAGAAGCTCCAGAACGCGGAAAAGCCCACCGTTCCTGCCGCGGTAATAAAGAGACTTCCGAGATACCATAGATACCTCGGCGACCTTCTGCTCGACGGAAGACTGCGCATTTCCTCTGCGGAGCTCTCAAAAATAATGAACGTCACCGCATCGCAGATAAGACAGGACCTTAACTGCTTCGGCGGCTTCGGACAGCAGGGCTACGGCTACAATATAAAGTACCTCCACGGAAAGATAAGCGAGCTGCTCGGAGTTAACGAGGGATACAGCGCGGTTATCGTCGGCGCAGGTAATCTCGGACGAGCCCTCGCGGCAACGCGAATGTTCGAGAGGCGCGGAGTAAAGAGGCTTGCTCTTTTCGACGTTGACGAAAGAATAATAGGCACCGAGATATACGGTATCCCCGTTTACTCGGTAAAGGCGCTTTACGATTTCTGCCGCGAGCACGGCGTTGACATCGGAGTTCTCACCGTTCCGAAGGAGGCGGCGTACTCGGTTGCCGCGGATATGGTGCGAGCAGGAGTTCGCGGAATATGGAACTTCGCAAACATGGAGCTCAAGCTCGAGGACGAGAGCGTTATCGTCGAAAACATACACCTTGGCGACTCGCTTATGACTCTGTGCTACGAGATTAAGACGAGCCTCGAAGCGAGCGAATCCGACGAGGAAAACGCGTGATGGGTAAACTCAACTTTACAATTTCAACAAATTTGATAACAAAATCAGCCGTTTTTGCAGAAGCGAGCAAGGAAGAATTGCGCGTGCTTTTAGCGCTCATCGAGTGCTCGGGCGCGGCCTCGGGGAGCGATGAGCTCTCAAGGCTTGCCGGAGTTTCAAAGGCGCGGTGCATAGCCGCACTTGCTCTCTGGGAAGAGGCAGGAGTTATCGCAGAGCGTGAGAGCGCTATCCCGAAAGAAGAGCAGGAAACCATCACCGAGGAATTCGAGAGCTCGCTGCGCCTTGGCGACCGTCTGGTATCCGATTCTCAGCGCACGGCAGGCGCGCTCAGAGACGAAAACCTCGCCTCGACTATCGCGGAATGTGCGAGCATAATGAACCGCCCTGCACTCTCGAGCGAGGAGATAAAGGAAATAGAGGCACTCTATTCTTCCCTTGCACTCTCTCCCGAATACATAATCAGCCTCGCGGCGCATCTTGCAAGAGTAAACGGCAAAGTAACCCCCACGACACTCGCAAGACGTGCAGACGAGCTTTCGAGAAAGGGAATAAGAAGCTTCGAGGAGCTTGACGGCCACATAAGAATGGTGGAGCGCGAGAACGCCTCTGACAAGGAAATCCGCCGCGCGCTTGCAATAAGGGGCAGAGACCTCGTTCCCGAGGAGCTCGAGCTTTTCCATAAATGGAGCGAAGAATTCGGATTTTCCGTAGAGATTATCAAAACGGCATACAACAAAACCGTTATGGCGACGGGCACAAGAAGCCTGCCTTATATGGACGCCTTGCTTACCTCGTGGCACGGTGCAGGCTGCACCACCGTGGACGACTGCCTCAAGAAAGCAGAGGAATTCTCCGCCGAGTACGCCGCACCGAAGCGCGGAAGACGGCCGAAATCCGAGCCCGAGAAGCCGAGATACGGCGACTTTGACGTAGAGGAAGCCTTTGAATTAGCACTCAAAAGAAGTTACGGCGAAGACTAAAGCTTTGATACAAAGGAGAAAACATCTATGTATAGCTACGAAAATTACAGTCAGGTTAAGGAAAGAATAGAAAAAAGGCGCACCGATGCTCGCGCCGAGGCAGATTACAGAAACGAGATGCTCCGCGAGAAGTCTCCCGAAATCGCGAAAATAGATGCAGAGCTTTCGAGCACCGGTCTTCTCCTCTTTAAGGCGGCGTGCTCGGGCGGAAGCGTCGCAGAAATACGCGAAAGAAACGCCGCGCTCTGCAAAAGAAGAAAAGAGGTTATAGTCTCGCTCGGCTATCCCGAGGACTATACCGAGATAAAATACACCTGCAACAAATGCTCCGACACCGGCTTTGACGAGGACGGAAAAATGTGCTCCTGCTTCAAAGAGGAGCTCGTAAAGGCGACTATCGCTTCCTCGGGAATAGGAAATCTCATTGAGAAGCAGAGCTTCGAGAATTTTTCTCTCGACGGCATCGTTGACGAGGAGCGTAAAAAGATGGAAAATAACCTTAAGGCTGCACGCGAGTTTGCAAAAAATTTCGCAAAAAGCAGAGGAAATCTTCTCCTTGTCGGCAAAACGGGAACGGGTAAAACCCATATCTCTACGGCTATCGCAAGAGAGGTTATCTCTGCAGGCTTTGACGTCGTATACGACAGCGCTCCGAACATCTTCTCCGAGCTTGAAGACGAAAAGTTCCATTCGGGCTACGAGGCGCACGAGTCTCGCAGCGCAAGGTATCTTGAGTGCGACCTGTTGATAATAGACGACCTCGGCACGGAATTCAAGACGAATTTCACGCTTTCCTGCCTTTACAACATCGTGAACACACGCCAGAACAGAGGTCTTTCCACTATAATATCTTCCAACCTTGACCCTAAGGAGCTGGGCCTCTTTTACGAAGACAGAATTTACTCGCGCATAGTGGGTGCTCAGTACAGAATCCTCCATTTCATAGGCAAGGACAGACGTATTTCCCGCATGTAAACGCAAAGGTTTTTCTCTTCTATATTATTTAACGCGCCTATTCTTTGGGTATTTTGCACAAAAAATCTTTCCTGTTTTCTACGGGATAACCGAAATTTCCGCCTTCCCCCCTTTTCTTTGTAAATTACCCTTGACTTTGCTTCTAATTTAATGTAAAATGGTAATACACAAATAATCTCGAAAGGATTTGTTGATATGAAAAAATTATTTCTTCTGCTCGCGGCATTGCTTCTCTCCGTTGCTGCTCTCGTAGCCTGCGGCGGCGAAGACGATACTTCGTGCAAGCACACTAACGTCGAGGCTAATCCCGACGGACCCAGAGTCGTTGAAGCCACCTGCTTCCAGGAAGGTGTCAGCGCAGAGATGATATGCAAGGATTGTGGAAAGGTAGTTGAGGAAAGCAAGACTATCGCGAAGCTCCCCCACCCTGCAGAAAAGTACGTATTCACCGCTGCTGAGGAAGCTACCTGCCAGAAGACCGGTAAGACCTCCGGTATCAAGTGCGGCGTCTGCGACGAGACTGTAGTAAAGTTCGACACTATCGCAAAGAAGGAACATACCCCCATCAATACACCCAAGAAGGAAGCTACCGCTACCGAGGACGGACACGAGGGCGGAACTCACTGTGCTAACTGCTACATACCCCTCACCGCTTCTACTCCCATCCCCGCAGGCCATAGCCACGGTATTCCCTCCGCAGAGAGAACTCACCTCGAGATAACCAAGCCTGCAGTTGCTCCCACCTGCCAGGCAGACGGTAAGACCGCAGAGGTTAAGTGCACCATCTGCAACAAGATAGTTCAGGACGATACCGCTATTGCTGCTACCGGACACAACCTTGTTGTCACCGCAGAGGCGGTTGCCGCTACCTGCGTTGCTATGGGCAAGACCGCAGCTTACAAGTGCGCAAACACCGGTTGTGATTACACCGAGGCTAGCGTAGATACCGATGTCAACAAAAACAACCATCCCGTTGCTAACTGGGAGCTCGTTCCCGAGCAGGCTCCTACCTGTAACAAGGACGGCTTCTTCGCAGGCATTAAGTGCACTGCTACCGGTTGCCCCTCCGCAGGCGAGCCCTTCCATCGTCCCGTTAACGCACAGAGACCTGCTCACACCTTCAAGGTTCATAACCCTGCAGTTGCTCCTAACTGTGCAACCGGCGCTAACGGTAAGACCGCAGTTGTCAAGTGCAGCGTTGAAGGTTGCGGCTACACCGAGGGCGGCGACGTTATTGAGTACGAGCACAACATGAAGGTAACAACTCCTGCAGTTGACCCCAATTGCGCTACCGAAACCAACGGTACTACCGCTATCTCCACCTGCCAGAACACCGGCTGTACTCATTCCGAGGGCGGCGCTGAGATTATCTGGGCTCACGATATGAAGGTTGTTGAGCCTGAGACCGAAACCACCACCGCGAAGAAGGAATGCCAGTTCGACGGCTGTGACCACACCGAGGGTGGCGAGCCTAAATCCGCTGAATAAAAAAAGACCCCACGGGTCTTAACGAAAACCGCTTACGGCGCCTGCCGTAAGCGGTTTCTTTTTTGTTTTCCGAAGGACGGGAAGCCTTACCTCGCGTTCGCCGTTGCCACAACGTCAACACTCGGCTTCGATTTTGAGCGAAAATCAAAATTAATCATTCTCCGATAAACAAAGAAGAAAATAAAAAAACGACTTCGGCACTTAAAATCTTGACTTAGCGCACCCGTGTGTGGTAAAATAATAAGTGATGTAAAATCTATCAAAAAAAGGAGCTATGAAAATGAAATCAGGCGAAAAGCTTTATGGATTCACACCGGAATCCGAGGAATATATAAACGAGGAACGCGCCACACTTTATATTGCACGCCACGAAAGCGGAGCGCGTCTTGCCCACCTTGCAAGAGAGGACGAGAACAAGACCTTCGCAATAGCATTCCCAACCCTGCCCGACGACGATACCGGCGTTTTCCACATTCTCGAACACTCGGTGCTCTGCGCCTCGGACGCCTTTCCCGTAAAAGAGCCCTTCGTCGAGCTTCTTAAAAGCTCTCTTAATACATTCTTAAACGCGCTTACCTATCAGGATAGAACCGTATATCCCGTTTCCTCGCGCTGCGACAAGGATTTTTACAACCTCACTCACGTTTATCTCGATGCGGTTTTCCGCCCTCTTATGCGTAAGAGCCCCGACGTATTCCGTCAGGAAGGCTGGCACGTCGAGCGCGACGAGGACGGCTCGCACAAGATTAACGGCGTTGTGTATAACGAAATGAAGGGCGCTTGCTCCTCGCCCGACGAGATTGCCGAGGACGAGCTCTCGCGTATGCTGTTCGAGGGCACTCTTTACGCGCGCAACTCGGGTGGCGACCCTTCGGCAATCCCCACTCTTACCTATGAAAAATATCTCGCGCAGTACAAAAAGCATTACGCTGCGGAGAATGCTTATATCTACCTCGACGGCTCGGTTGACCTCGACTCGATTCTTCCGCTTATCGACTCCTACCTTAAGGAAGCGACGGGCGGCACGCTCCATCGCGCTGAGTGCGTAACCGAGGAAAAGGACCTCTTTTCCACCGTAAAGTATCCCGTCGCCTCAGATGCGGATTCGAAGCCCTTTATGCTTCTTGCTTCGCTGTTCTCGAGCTATAAAAACTCTCTTGAGCTCCTTGCATCGAGAATTATCTCTGCAGCTCTTACCGACTCGAGCGAGGCACCCCTCAAAAAAGCGCTTCTTGACTCCGGGCTTGTGGAAGAAGCGGCGCTTTACACGCATACAACCCTGCTAGAGACGGTTATAATAGAATTGCGCGGAATTGACGACAGCCGCGCCGAGGAGCTCCGCCGTTTCGTATCCGACACGATAAGAAAAATTGCGAAGGACGGAATAGACAAAAAGCTCCTTCGTGCAACTCTTGCCCGTATAGAATTCAATTTACGCGAGGCAGACCACGGCACGCTTCCGCGCGGAGTTGCAAACGCGCTCGCAGTCTTCGGAACCTGGGTTTACGGCGGCGAGGCAAAGGAAGCATTCCTTTACGAGAGCGATATTGAGAAGCTGTGGAGCCTCGTAGACACCGATTATTTTGATAAAACGCTCCTTGCTATGACCGTGGATTCAAAAACGAAGGCAGGCGTGCTTGCCATTCCCGACAAGGAAGAATGCGTGCGTATTGCGACAGAGGAAAAGGAGCGCACCGACGCGCTCGTCGCAGCACTCACCCCCGACGAATACGAGAAGCTTTACAGTGAGACCCTCTCTATGAAAAAGGCTCAGGACAGAGAGGATACCCCCGAGGCGCTCGCCTCTATCCCTCGCCTCTCGGCATCGGATATCTCCTCGTCTGTTCCCAATTATGAAACGAAGGTTTCCGAGCTCTCGGGAGCGAAGATTTTGTACCAAAACACCAAAACCGACGGTATAATGTACACAAATCTTTACTTTAACGCCTCGGATCTTACAAAAGACGAGATAATCACCCTTCGTCTTCTTTCCTCGGTTCTTGCAAATATGCCGACGGCTCGCCGTTCGCTCATCGAGCTCAAAACCGCAATAAAGGAAAACCTCGGCGCGTTTGCGGCAAGCTATACGCCCGTACCCCTTCTTGACGAGGACGATGCGTCCTGTGTGTATTTCACCCTCTCGACCTCGGCTCTCACCAGCCGCAAAAGCGAGATGCTCGAGCTTATCGGAGAGGTTCTTCTCGAAACCGATTTCACCGCGAAGGACTCCCTCTACAAAAACGCCCTGCGCCTTGCAACTCTGTGTGACGATATGCTCCTTTCCTCGCCTGACGCACTCGCCTACTCCTACTGCCGCGGTATGCTCTCCTCGGGCGGCGCGGTATCCGAATATGCAGCAGGAATATCCAGCTTTTCCTATATCAAGTCTCTCGCACGCGACTTTGATGCAAAGGCAGACGGCGTGCTTCTCTCGCTTTCATCTCTTGCAAAGAAGCTTTTCGTAAAGGAGAGGCTCACCCTCGCCGTAACGGGCGATTCCGAGAGCGGCTTTGCAGAAAGCCTCGTAGCCCTTCTCCCCTCGGGAGATAGCGCTCCCTCTAAGACCTCGGTGGAAAGAATTTCTCCCACGGGTGCAGGCATAGAATCGGGCGGCGGCGTGTCCTACGCGCTTCGCGGTGCGTGTGTCCCCGAGGCAAAGGCACTTCTCGGTCCTCTGCGCGTTGCACGCTCCATTCTCTCCTTTGAATTCCTTTGGAATGAGGTGCGCGTGCGCGGCGGTGCTTACGGCGCAGGCTTCGGCACGAGAAGAAACGGCGTTATGGAGACCTATTCCTACCGCGACCCCTCCCCCGACAAGAGCATCGAAACCTTCGAAAAATGTGCGGATTATCTCTGCACGATTGCCGACTCGGGCACGCCTATCGACGGATTTATCATAGGCGCATTCGGAGATTACGACGTTCTGCGCACCCCGAAAACCGAAGCGGCGCAGGAGATTGCCGATTTCCTCAGCGGCTGGACGAGAGAGGACGAGATAGCCTTCAGAGAGGCGCTTCTCACAACCGACGGCGCGGCGCTTAAAAAATGCGCAGACGTTATCGACGAGGCTATGAAGAATTCCGCCTTCGCCGTTGCAGGTCCGCTCGAGGCACTTAAAAAGGTAAAAGGCATCACCCGTTTCGTGAAATCGATTGAAAACTGATATTTTTTTCACGAAGACGCGAATAAAATTAACAATTCAAAAGGGCGCGAACAAAATAGTTATTATTGACTTTGAAGATTTTATAAGATATAATATAATAGTTAATAAGGGCTAACCGCCCAAAACCAATAACGAAGAAAGGGCAAATATGGAGTATAAATACGACGCCTGGGACGGCTTTATCGGCGGTAACTGGGTAAAAGAAGTCAACGTAAGAAGCTTCATTCGCCATAACTACACCCCCTACGACGGAGACGCCGCCTTCCTTGAAGGTCCTACCGAGAGCACTCTTTCGCTCTGGGATAAGGTGCTCGAGCTCTCGAAGCTCGAGAGAGAAGCAGGCGGAGTCCTCGATATGGACACCAAAATAATATCCACGATAACCTCGCACGGCCCCGGCTACCTCAACCGCGAGCTCGAGAAGATAGTCGGCTTCCAGACCGACAAGCCCTTCAAGCGTGCGCTTATGCCCTACGGCGGAATCCGTATGGCGGAGAAGGCCTGCCGCGACCACGGCTACGAGCTCGACCCCTCGGTAAAGGAGTTTTTCACCGATCACAGAAAGACTCATAACGCAGGTGTGTTTGACGCCTACACTCCCGAGATGCGTGCCTGCCGCTCGAGCCACATTATAACCGGTCTTCCCGATGCTTACGGCAGAGGAAGAATTATCGAAGACTACCGCACAGTTGCCCTCTACGGCGTGGACAGGCTTATCGAGGACAAGGAAGCGCAGAAGGAAACGACGCGCTCGGCAATGTACTCGCAGGTTATAAGAGCGCGCGAGGAGCTCTCCGAGCAGATACGCGCACTTGGCGAGCTGAAAAAGATGGCGGAGAGCTACGGCTACGACATCTCGCGCCCTGCAAAGGACACGAAAGAGGCTATACAGTGGCTCTACTTCGGCTATCTTGCGGCAGTAAAGGAGCAGAACGGTGCGGCAATGTCGCTCGGAAGAACCTCTACCTTTATCGACATTTACGCAGAGCGCGATATAAGGCGCGGCCGCTATACCGAGAAGGAAATTCAGGAGTTCATAGACCACTTTATTATGAAGCTGCGTCTTGTGAAGTTTGCAAGAACTCCCGAGTACAACGCTCTTTTCTCGGGCGACCCACAGTGGGTTACCGAGTCGATAGGCGGCGTGGGAATAGACGGAAGACATCTTGTTACCAAGACCTCGTACCGCTATCTTCACACACTTGAAAACCTCGGTGCAGCCCCCGAGCCCAACCTCACGGTGCTCTGGTCGGTGCACCTGCCCGACAGCTTCAAGCGCTACTGTGCAAAGCTGTCGATAGAGACCTCGTCTATCCAGTACGAGAACGACGACCTTATGAGACAGACGCACGGCGACGACTATGCGATAGCCTGCTGCGTGTCCTCTATGCGCCTCGGCAAGGAGATGCAGTTCTTCGGCGCGAGAGCAAACCTTGCAAAATGCCTTCTCTACGCTATAAACGGTGGCGTGGACGAGGTGTCGGGCAAGCAGGTCGGCCCCGAGTACAGACCCATCACCTCGGAATATCTTGACTACGACGAGGTTATGAAGAAATACGACGATATGATGAGATGGCTTGCCGACGTTTACGCCAACACCCTGAACATCATACACTATATGCACGACAAGTACTGCTACGAGAGACTGCAGATGGCTCTGCACGACAAAGAGGTTACGCGCTGGTTTGCAACCGGTATCGCAGGCCTTTCGGTCGTTGCCGACTCGCTCTCGGCTATAAAGTACGCGAAGGTGCGCGTTATCAGAAACGAAAACGGAATAGCAACCGACTACGAGGTCGAGGGCGAATTCCCGAAATACGGTAACGACGACGACCGCGTTGACACCATCGCCTACGAGATAGTCCACCGCTTTATGGAGCACGTAAGAAAGATTCACACTTACAGAGAAAGCGTGCCCACCACCTCGATTCTGACCATAACCTCTAACGTGGTTTACGGAAAGAATACGGGAGCAACGCCCGACGGAAGAAAGAAGGGCGAGGCGTTTGCGCCGGGAGCTAACCCCATGCACAGGCGTGACACCCACGGTGCGGTAGCCTCTCTTGCCTCGGTGGCTAAGCTTCCCTTCCGCGACGCGCAGGACGGAATATCGAACACCTTCTCGATAATCCCTGCCGCCCTCGGCAAGGATAGCAGCATTTTCGTCGGAGACCTTACAGTGGAGCTCAACTGCCCGACGGGCGCCTGCTCCTCGCCCACTCTTTTCGAGGGGCTTGACACAGAATAAAAAAGAAAGGACGGTAGGCTTATGCCCGCAACCGAAAACCAGATAGACAATCTCGTTTCCCTTCTCGACGGATACGTTGAAAAGGGTGGACATCATCTTAACGTGAACGTCTTCACCAAGGAGACTCTTCTTGATGCGCAAAAGCACCCTGAGAAGTATCCTCAGCTTACCGTGCGCGTAAGCGGATACGCAGTAAACTTCATCAAGCTCACCAAGGAGCAGCAGGACGAGGTTATATCGCGTACCTTCCACGACGGCATATAAAGCAAAAAGGACCGCCCGTCGCATCGGGCGGTTTTCTTAACGAAAGAAAGGAGGCCCCGCTTGAGCATCATAGGAAAAATACACTCTACCGAATCCTTCGGCACGGTTGACGGCCCCGGAGTACGCTTCGTCGTCTTTATGCAGGGCTGTCCTATGCGCTGTCTTTACTGCCACAACCCCGACACCTGGAATATAAAGAACGGAAAAGAGGTAAGCGCTCCCGAAATCTTCCGCGAGATAGAGCAAAACCGCGCCTTCTACAAAAGAGGCGGCATTACCGTCTCGGGCGGCGAGCCGCTTTTGCAAATCGAATTCGTCACCGAGCTTTTCACCCTCGCAAGAGAGGCGGGCATACATACCGCCCTCGACACCTCGGGAATCACCTTTACCGACACCCCCGAATATCTCGCGCGACTCGATGCACTTCTTGCGGTAACGAACCTCGTCCTTCTCGATATAAAGCATATAAATCCCACCGCGCACGAGCGCCTTACGGGCAAAAACAACGCACGGGTGCTTGATTTCGCACGGTATCTTGAGAAAAAGGGCGTGCCCGTATGGATACGCCACGTCGTCGTCGAGGGCTACACCACCGACCCCGAGGACCTTCGCGCGCTCGGCAGATTTATAGGAAGTCTTAGAAACGTCAAGGCGCTCGACGTCCTTCCCTACCACTCTCTCGGAGAGTCAAAATATAGGGAGCTCGGAATAGACTACCCCCTCAGAGGTATGCCGGCACTCGGGGAAAAGGAAGCGGCAAAGGCAAAGTCGCATATCCTCGCAGGCATAAGAGAATCAAAAAAGTAACAAAGCAAAAGACACCGATTTTACTCGGTGTCTTTTTTATATAGTGGGTTTTTGTCAATTATAGTAGTCAAGAAGCATATTTATCGTTCTTCCGCTTGCAGAAGCGTTCGGCGACCAGGGAACGAAATATGGGTCGCGCTGATTGTAGCGCTCGCACATATAATACTCGTCGGTCATAGCGAACTTCTCAACTCCGCGGAGCAGTGCCCTGCATCTGTCTCTCTGTCCGTGTCTTAAAAAGTAGTTGAACCAGAGATACTCGTGACAGCATACGTACCAGACGATGCACCTGCCGTTCTCGTCGAAGTTATAGAGCGAGGAGCCGTTCTCCGCACCCTCCTCGACCTTCCTGTCGGGCATTCTGTCAAAGAGTGTGCCGTCGGGCTTTATCATACCGAGGTCGGTGTAGGTCTTCACTACGCGCAGCGCCTCCTCGAGGGGAAGGTCCATGGCGTCCACGAAGTATGAAGTGGGATAGGAGAAGTGATAGGTCTTCATAATCTGCTCGTCGGGTACACCGGGTGCAAAGGGTATCATAAGAGCCTCGCCCGTCTGTGCGTCACGCATGTCTGCCCAGAGCTCCATAATTCTTGCGCGATAGCTTTCCGCCTCTGCCTTTACCTCGGCGGTGTACTTGCTGTCGAACCTCTCGCACGCCTTAACAAAGGCGTCGAGACCGCGCACGTTGAAGGTGTCGGTCGAGCACCAGGACTGGAATTTAAGCTCGTCGTCGCAGGAGCGGAGCGGAGGGAAAAGTCCCTCGACCACGCCGGGCTCTGCCTTGGTAGAGGCGCGAGTCTCCTTTATCCACATAGCCGCGCGGTATGCGGCTTGTGCATATTTCTCGAAGTACGCCTTATCACCCTTGAGGGCGGCGTAAGTGCCGAAGCTGTAAAGCACCGTACCCGTTGCCATCGCCCACGGAATTGCAAGCGGTACCATCTCGCCGTTTTCCGTCTGGAACTTATTAAAGTAAACGTCGATTACGGGTTCTATATAATCCTCGAATGCTCCGATACGGGAGAGCGACTCGAGCACGGGCATAGTCTCGTAGGTCCAGACCTGTCTCTGAAGACCGCCCTGACGGGCAAGAACGAAGTCAACCCCTCTCGGACGGGTGAAGCACTGAAGAAGCTGAACGGTAAGGTTCTTTATCATTCTGTATACGGGCGCGTTTGAGGTAATAGACTCGGGGAGCTTATTTATTTTTTCAAGCTCCTTTTCCCAGCGAGCGATAACGTTTTCCTTGTGAGCGTGGTAGCACACCGCCTCGGGGCGCGCGTCTATATCGAAGGTAAACACCGTCTCGACCGCCTCACCTGCCGCGAGCTCTATTTTCGCAGAGGCAATTCCGCAATCCTCAGAGAGCGAGAAGGCTATGTCGCCCGAGGGAACGAGCCATCTTCTGCCATCGGTGAACGCACCGCCCTCGCTCCTCCAGGTCGTTTCCTTTTCAAGCCAAGCCTTGACGTCGGGATTATAGCTGATATATACGTCGGGAGCACCGAATATGAGCTCTCCCTCCTTGCCCGTGCGGAGCACGAAGGAAAGCTTCTCGGACACCTCACAAACGGTGTTGTTCTCTACTCTTACCTTGACGTATGCCTTGGGAATTTTATCAAAGTCAGAGAAAGCCTCTATAATGAGGTCTGCCTCGCCGAGCTTAAAGCCAAGCCCGTGTACGGGAATTCCGTCCTCTCTCTGATAAAGCACCGCATCGTGAAAATCGAACTGTTCTCCCTCTCCGTGAAGGAACCACATTCCCGCGCTGATAAGGTCGTAATACTGATTTCTTACCGCAACCTCATTCTCTCCGAAAACTATCTTTCCCTCTCTCCACATAGTGAACATTCTCTCTGCCATCGGAGGGTGAAAATATCTTCTCGTCGTCTTCGGTCTCTGCCATTCTTTCAT
>JAZOMD010000031.1:0-1666 GCA_045653745.1 Eubacteriales bacterium
CAAGGTCGGCGTTATGCAGGGCGAGAAGGAAGTTCTCAACCAGCTCGGCTTCGACTTCGGCGATGCTCGCAAGCCCTTCTCTACTCTCACCGCAGAGGAGAAGGAGTTCGTTAAGAAGGAAATCATTCCTTACATCTGATCTCCAAAAAAGGATACAGCCCGAGGCAGGACCTCGGGCTGTTTTTATAAACTCGCTTCTCAGAAAAATATACATCGAGGATTCGCACTCGGTTTATTATTCAGTCCCGAGTTTCGGGAGAGCGCCCCTCAAAATCCCCCAAAATAACAATTATAGTTTACAAAAACCGCGATATTCAAGATATCGCGGTTTCTTTTTCGTTTGTTAAATTATTTGAGAAATTCAAGCATCTCCGAGAGGCTCATACCGCGGAACATCTCCTTGTAGTAGGCGAGCTGCTCGCTTATCATCTCGTCGATAACCTGCATTCCGAGAAGCTCCACGGCGGCTTTATCGTCGGTGAGGATAAGGTTTCCGCTCTCGTATGGGGTGAGGTTTCTGTCAAGCCCCGAAAGCAGAGAGACGAGCTCGGGCGCGCCGTTCCGATAGCTCTCGCGGAAGCGGTCGATGATACCGTCGTCGTCAGAGGAAAAGACTATTCTGTTCGTGCCTCGGTCGGCGACGTAGACGTTGTCGAAAACCGATGCGACGGTATCGCAGATATAGCTGTCAAGAGAGTTTTCCGAGGAAGAATACATATTGAGGTTAACAACCATAACGCCGTCCTCGGCAAGATGGCTTTCCACCTCGGAGAAGAACTCCGCGCTCGACATCTGGAAGGGTATGGTGACGTCGCGGTAGGCGTCAACGAAAATGATATCGTACTCCCCTGCCGTGCGCAGATAGGCGCGGCCGTCGAACTCGACGCAGGATATTCGCTCGTCTTCTGGAAGTCCGAATCTGTCGTATGCGAGGTCGATTATCTTGCCGTCTATCTCGACGCCCGTCATAGTGGTATTTTCAAAATAGCGATAGCACTGCGAGGCGTAGGTTCCGCTACCCATACCGAGAATCAAAATGCGTACCTCGTCCTTTTCGGTAACTCCCGTCATATAGGGTGCGGCGAGCGCGTAATCGTAATACATTCCCGTGAGACCGCCGTCCTTTTTGGTGATGGACTGCACGCCGAAGAGCACGTTCGTCGAGAGGGTGACGTCTTCCTCGTCCTCGATAACCTGAAGGTAGTTATATACCGATTCGTCCTCGTATATGTCCTCACCCGTGCGCCAAAAAGCGAAGCTACTAAACGAGCCGAAGACCGAGAAAACAACCACGAGCCCTGCCACCACCGATACGCGCGCAAGCCTTGCGCGGCTGCTGATAAAATAGGTAAGCGCGATAGCGAGCAGAATGAGAGCGAAGATAATAAAGGTCCACGCCGTACCGACAAGCGGAATGGTTATAAAGGTGGGGGCAAAGGTACCGATGATAGAGCCTATCGTATTAAGCGCGTTAAGCTCCCCGACTGTTTTTCCGTTTTCGTCGAGGCTCTTTACCGCATACTTGACGAGCGCCGGCGACACGCTGCCGAGCAGCATAAGCGGAAACACGAACAGCACGGCGCAAGAGGTAAGCGACGCCCAGATAAGGAAATTCTGCCCGACGAGCATTGCAAGCAAAAGCGACACTCCGGCAATAACGTACTTT